>JBDTQV010000128.1:0-6328 GCA_039932015.1 Gemmatimonadota bacterium
GACGGCTACGGAACTTCCTTCTCGACCACCAGCGTGTAGTGCGCCGCGAGCGCCGCAATGGCGCCGAGTGCGACGAAGACCGGCATCAGCACTGCGCCCACGACACCGACCGTGAGCGGAATTTCCATGATGCTGCGTCCTTCATCGTTCTTGATGCTCACGCGGCGCACGTTGCCTTCGTGGATCAGCTCCTTGACGCGGGCCACGAGGCCCTCGCCGCTCACGTGATGCTCTTCAGTATGAATGTCGGTCATGCCGTCCTCCGCTCTGTTGGTGGTGTTTCCGGTTGCCACAGGTGGATCCCGCCCAGGATACCGTCGCGGTTGTCGACCACGGAGACGTCCGACTCGAGCTCGTCCGCGTGGAGCACGCGCGCGTTGCCGCCGCCGATATAAAGATGATCGAAATCGGTCAGCACGCGCAGCTGCTCGATTGCTCGCCGGACGCGGCGCCGCCATTTGCGTTTGCCCGCGCGATCGAGCGCAGCTTCCCCAAGTGCTTCCTCGTACGTGCGCTTCTTCCCGAACGGGTGGTGCGCGAGCTCGAGGTGCGCGCACGCGCGACCGTCCGAAAAGATAGACGACCCGAACCCGGTACCAAGCGTCACGACGACTTCGACGCCCTTTCCGCTGATCGCGGCGTATCCCTGAACTTCCGAATCGTTGGCGACGCGCGTCGGCGCGCCGAGGACGTCGGCGAGGCCCGCGGCCAGATCAAAACCGCGGAAAGCTTCGGTGCCGAGGTTGGCTGCTGCGCGGACGACACCATGGCGAACCACGCCGGGGAAGCCAACCGAGATCCGGTCCCAGCGCGGCAGCGGTGCCACGAGCTGCGCGAGTGTCGCAAGCAGAAGTGAGGGGTCAACTGGATTGGGAGTAGGCACTCTGACGGGAGGGACCAGAAACTGCCCCGCGTCATCGAGTACCGACGCCTTGAGTCCGCTTCCGCCAATATCGATCGACAGCGTGCTGGTCATCGTGCACCTCGTGTGAGATCCTCGATCAGGCCGGTGACGAGCGCCGTCCAGCCGGTCTGATGGCTGGCCCCGAGCCCGCGGCCAGTCTCTCCATGAAAGTACTCATGAAACAGGACGAGGTCGCGCCAGTGCGGGTCATCGGCATAGCGCCGCTCGGTGCCGTGCACTGGGCGCGCCCCGGATCCATCGGGTAGAAAGATCGACACCAGCCGCGCCTGGAGCTCGCGTGCGACTCCTCCAAGCGTCAGCCGATGACCCGAACCGGTAGGAAACTCGACCGTGAGGTCGTCGCCGTAAAAGTGATCGTATCGCTCGAGCGCCTCGATCAGGAGGTAGTTGAGCGGGAACCAGACCGGACCGCGCCAATTGGAATTGCCGCCGAAAAGCCGCGTAGTCGCTTCGCCGGGCTCGTAGTCCACGCGGTAGGTCACACCTTCCGCCTCGAGTACGAACGGGTGGTTCAGGTGCGCGCGGGACACGGAGCGTATCCCGTAGGGAGAAAGAAATTCCGCCTCGTCCAGCACGTGGCTCAGGACACGGACGAGCCGCTCGCGCGACGGAACCGCGAGCAGGCGGTGGCCGCCGCCGTGCGACTTCATGTACGACGTGCAGCCCGCAAGATCGGGCCGGTTGGCGAGAAACCACTCGGTGCGCTTCCGGAAGCCGGGCAGCCGGTCGATCACGTCCTGCTCGAGCACTTCGCACGCGAAGAGCGGGATGACGCCCACCAGCGAGCGGATCTGCAGCGGCACTTCCGTGTCACCGATATGCAGCTCGTCGTAGTAGAAGCCATCCTCCTCGTGCCAGAGGCCGCGCACACCTACGGCGTTCATCGCATCGATGATCGCGATGAAGTGCTCGAAGAACTTGGATGCCATATCCTCGTACGCCGGATCGGCCGATGCCAGCTCAAGTGCCATCGACAGCATCGTCGAGCAGAAGAACGCCATCCACGCGGTGCCGTCCGCCTGCTCGAGCCGGCCGCCGCCCGGCAGCGGCCGGGAGCGGTCGAAGACGCCGATGTTGTCGAGGCCAAGAAAGCCACCGGCAAAGAGGTGCCGGCCGTTGACGTCCTTCCGGTTGACCCACCACGTGAAGTTGAGGAGGAGCTTCTGGAAGCAGCGCTCGAGAAACAACCGGTCCCGCTTGCCGCGCGCGCCGGACATCTTGTACACGCGCCAGCACGCCCACGCATGCACCGGTGGATTAACGTCGTTGAAATTGAATTCGTATGCCGGCAGCTGGCCGCTCGGGTGCATGTACCATTCGCGCAGAAATCGCACCAGCTCGCGCTTGGCGTAGTCGGTGTCGATGGACGCAAACGGGATCATGTGAAACGCGAGGTCCCATGCTGCGTACCATGGGTATTCCCACGTGTCCGGCATCGACAAAACGTCGCGGTTGTACAGGTGCCCCCAGTCGCTGTTTCGTCCGGTGAGCCGGCTGGGTGGGGGCGGCGGCTGCGCCGGGTCGCCGGCGAGCCACTGGTCCACGACATAGCAGTAGAACTGCTGCGACCAGAGCAGGCCGGCATACGCCTGCCGCAGCACGCTCCGTTGCTCGTCCGTGGCAGTGGCGGGAAGGCGTGGCGCGTAGAACGCGTCCGCAGCGTCGCGCTCCGCGGAAACGATCCGGTCGAACGCCGGCCCGAACAGCTCGGCCGGTGCTTCCGCTTCGGCGGCGAGCCGGAGGCGGACGGTGCGCGACTCCCCGGCTGGCACCGTGAAGTGGTACCACGCCGCCGCCTTGGTGCCGGTGCCGCCGGGGTTCACCGCCTCGCCGCGCCCGTGCACGATGCGCTCGTGGAAGGCGTCCTTCACGAAGGGTGAGGCAGCCGGACTATCGTACAGCCGCGCGGTATTGGTCTCGTTCTCGGTGAACAGCAGCTGCGGCGGTCCGTCGGGACCGGTATCGGCGGTGAGGCGGTGTTGCCCCAGGGTCTCGTGGTCGCTGAGGACAGTGTCAGTGCCGTGCTGCGTCAGCTGCGGGCGAGCGGGATAGCCTTCTCCGGTCCGGCCCCAGGACCAGGTATTCCGGAACCAGAGCGACGGCAGGAGATCGAGCGACGCGGCGTCCGGGCCGCGGTTCGCGACGGTGATGCGGATCAGGATGTCTTCCGGCGAGTGCTTCGCGTACTCGATGGTCACATCGAAGTAGCGGTTCTCGGCAAAGGCATCGGTATCGAGCAGCTCGTACTCAGGGTCATCGCGGGTGCGGCGGGCGTTTTCCGCAATGAGGTCGTCGTAGGGATACGCGCGCTGGGGATACTTGTAGAGCGCGCGCAGGTACGAGTGGGTGGGAACGGCGTCGAGAAAATAGTAGCACTCCTTCACGTCCTCGCCGTGGTTGCCCTGGCTATTGGTGAGGCCGAACAGCCGCTCCTTGAGGATGGCGTCCTGGCCGTTCCAGAGCGCGAGGGCGAAGCAGAGCCGGCCTTCGCGATCGCAGATTCCGAGGAGGCCGTCCTCACCCCATCGATAGGCGCGGCTCCGCGCGTGATCGTGCGGGAAGTACTCCCACACCGACCCGTCGGCTGAGTAGTCTTCGCGAACCGTACCCCACTGACGCTCGGAGAGAAATGGTCCCCAGCGCTTCCAGTTCCGCCGCCGCTCCAGATCTTCGCGGAGCCGCGTCGTTTCGCGATCGGTCACCGATGCACTCCCGGCGTGGTTTCCTGCAACGTACGGGCAGGCGCGGGCGCCGCAAAGGCGCACCAGCGAGATGACCGACGAACTGCGCGCCAGCCTGGCCTCGACGCTGGGTGACGGCTATACCATCGAGCGCGAGCTCGGCGGCGGGAGGACGGCGGCGCTATAATGACGGCATGCGACACGTTCAGATTGTCATGCTTGGGGCACTCGCGTCGGGGTGCGCCCGTCATCCCGAGCGCGCGATGAGCGATGCACCCGCACCGACACCCGCGGCTTCGACAATCACGATGCCTGCCGGCGTCGTCGAATCACCATTTCTCGTCCACGCGAGCGGTACGACGCTGGCCGGCACGCTCGCCATGCCTGACGCCGGAGCAAGCGCGACATCCCGCCCGCTCACCGTGGTGCTCATCGTGGCGGGCTCCGGTCCCACCGACCGCAACGGGGACAATCCCGGGGGGGTTCACGGCAAGGTGTACGCGCAACTCGCGTGGGGCCTCGCGCAGCAGGGCATCGCGAGTCTTCGCTATGACAAACGCGCCATCGGCGCCACGCCGATTGGCATCGATCCCAACGAGCTCACGATCGACCTCTACGCCGCGGACGTGCGCGCGGCCGCCGATTCGCTGCATGCGGACGGCCGCTTCTCGCGGGTCGTCCTGGCCGGCCACAGCGAAGGCGCCGGCCTCGTATTGCAAGCGGCGAACCGGGGTGCGCCGGCGGCGGGCATCATCATGATCTCGGGAGCCGGGCGTCCCATTCTCGACATCCTGCGCTCGCAGCTTGCCGCGCAATTCGACTCCGCAGCGATGCTCACCTACGACAGCGCAATGGCGCGGTTCATTCGCGGCGAACCGACCGGAATCGTGCCGCCGCCGATGGTTTCGCTCTTCATGCCGTACCTTCGCAACTTCATGCGGACCTGGTCCGCGTATGACCCGGCGGCCGAGCTGCGAAAGGCGAAGTTGCCGGTGCTGCTCGTGACCGCCGCTCGCGACATCCAGGTGGACAGCGCCGAGCACGCGCGCCTCGTCGCCGCCAGGCCTTCCGCCGCCGTGCTGGTGCTGCCCACGGCGGCGCACGTACTCAAGGCTGTCTTGTCTACTGACCGGACGGCGCAGATGCCCGTCTACGCCGATGCTGGCGCACCGATTGTTCCCGAGCTGGTGCCAGGCATCGTCCGCTGGATCGCCACGCTGCACTGACCCTGCCGCAGCGCCTTCGATCAGGACACTTCGTGCGACGCTTCCTGCCTTCGCAATCGGCGACCGCCGAGCTGCTGCGACTTGCTCTTCCTGTGGTTGTCGTGCAGGTCGGGCTCATGGTGATGGGGGTGGTCGACTCCATCATGGTGGGTCGGATCTCGGCCGCCGCACTCGCGGGCGTGGCGCTCGGGAATGTTTTCTTCTTTGCCGGCGCGATCTTCGGCGCCGGCGTGCTCACGGCGCTCGATCCAATCGTGGCGCAAGCCGTCGGGGCGCGCGACGATCTGGCGATCTCGCTCGCGCTGCAGCGCGCATTTCTGCTCTCGCTCGCACTCGCATTACCTACCTCGCTTCTGCTGATGTGCGTCGAGCCGGTGCTCCGATTGCTCCAACAACCGCTCGACGTCATACCAATCGCGAGTGGATATGTGTGGCGGGAAATTCCCGGCGTGCTGCCGTTCTTCGCGTTCGGCGTGCTGCGCCAGTCGTTGCAGGCGATGGGCCGCATGCGCGCAATCGTGTATACGATCGTGTTCGCGAATGCGCTCAACGCCGGGCTCAACTGGGTGCTGATCTACGGCCACTTCGGGGTACCGGCAATGGGCGCACTCGGCTCGGCGTGGTCCACCACGATCAGCCGGTGGGTGATGACCATGGGGCTCGCGCTGCTCGCATGGCCGTGGCTGCGCGAGCATGTGCTGCCGTTCCGGCGCGAGATGCTCGATACGCGCGCGGTCGGCCGCATGCTCGTGCTCGGCGCGCCCATTGGTGCGCAGATGCAGCTCGAATTCGGCGTGTTCGGCGCGATCGGATTGCTCATGGGGCGTCTCGGCACCGTGCCGGTGGCGGCGCACCAGATCGCGCTCAACCTCGCGTCACTCACGTTCATGGTTCCGCTGGGGATTTCAGGCGCGGCCGCCGTGCTCGTGGGGCGCGCGGTCGGACGCGGAGATGCGGCGGCGGCGCGCCGTGCAGCGGGAGCGGCGCTGTTCGTCGGCGTGGGGTTCATGGCGCTGACCGCGCTGTTGTTCCTGCTTGCGCCGGAGGCGCTGGCGCGGGTCTACACCGAAGAGACAGCGGTCGTGGCGCTCGCCGCCGCACTGCTCCCGATCGCGGGAGTGTTTCAGGTGTTCGACGGGATTCAGGTGGTGTCGATCGGCGCGCTCCGCGGCATTGGGGACACCCGCACGCCGTTCATCATGAACTTGATCGGGTTCTGGGCCATCGGGTTGCCGGTGAGTCTGCTGCTCGGTTTCCGAACGGCGCTTGGCGCGCGGGGGCTCTGGTGGGGTCTCGTGGTGGGGCTCGTGATCGTCGGGCTCGGGCTGCTCGCGCGGCTCCGGGTCCGCCTGGGACGGGAGCTCGCGCGTATCCGGATCGATGATGCGTCGCCGGCGTTCAGCGTGCGGCCGCAGGCCTCCGGCTCCTGAAGAGTCGCAGCATCTCGCGATTGAACGCCGGCAGGTCGTCCGGCTTCCGGCTCGACACCCAGTTCT
>JBDTQV010000129.1:0-6323 GCA_039932015.1 Gemmatimonadota bacterium
CTCGACAACTACTCGGCCGATTCCGCGCAGGCATACTTTGCCGAAGGCATGACCGATGAGTTGACCACCGATCTCGCAACCATCAGCTCGCTCCGCGTCATCTCGCGCGGATCGACGATGCAGTACGCCGGCAGGCGCCGACCTCCCGCGCCCGAGATTGCGCGGGCGCTCGATGTCGATGCGATCGTGGAAGGCTCGGTCGTGCGCGCCGGCGACAAGGTGCGGATCACGGCGCAGCTGATCGATGCACGGGCCGACCGGCATCTCTGGGCCCAGAGTTTCGAGCGGCAATCGAGCGATGTGCTCGCGCTGCAGGCCGAGTTGGCGTCGGCGATCGCGAGCGCGATCAACGCGCGGATCACTCCACGCGAACAGACCCGGCTCGCCGCGGCGCGGAGCATCGACCCTGCAGCGCACGACGCGTATCTCCGCGGCCGGTACTTCTTCGCGCGGCCGAGTGATGAGAACCTCGAGAAAGCGATCGCGCAGTTCAATGAAGCCGTCAGGTTGAGCCCTGGATTCGCCCCGGCCTGGGCGGGACTGTCGGACGCGTACCTGTGGGCTGCATTCAACGAGGGGTTCATGAGCGCGACGGAGGCAGGGCCGAAAGCGAGGGAGGCGGCCGAGCGCTCAGTGCAGCTCGACAGCAGCGCCGTCGAAAGTCACGCGTCGCTAGCCACGTATCTCGCGTGGTTCGCCCACGACTGGCCGGGCAGCGAGCGCGAGTTTCGCCGCGCGATCGCGATCAATCCCAACTACGCCTTTGCGCACGATCAGTTTGGCTTGATGCTCGGATTCCTCGGGCGCTTCGACGAGTCGCTGGCCGAGGCGAAGCAGGCGATGACGCTGGACCCATTATCTCCCTCGATCCTGATCGATGCGCTGGTGTCGCACGTGTTTCAGCGGAATGCGGCGGCCGCAGAGTCGCTGATGCAACGGGCGGCCGAGCTCGACCCGACATTCTATTTCCCATCGATGGAGCGCGGCTGGCTCGACCTGGAGATGGGCAGGTATCGCGAGGCCATCCTGGAGCTGGAGAAGTCGCGCACGATGGGTGCACCCTCGTTCACGACGGCGTATCTGGCATACGCGTACGGCAAGGTGGGCGACGTGCCCCGCGCGACGGCAGTGCTGGCTGATTTGAAGCGGATGTCGCGCAGCGGTGACGGCGCACCTTTTGACCTGGCGCTGTACTACCTGGGCCAGGGCGACACGGTCCGCGCGCTCGATCATCTCGAGAAGGCCTTTGCCGCCGACGCGCAGTCACTCGTGTGGCTCAAGCAGGATGCGATCTACGATCCGCTGCGGGGGGATCCGCGGTTCGTCGCGCTCATGCGGAAGATGCACTTTACGCAGTGACCGCACGCAGTGACCGCCGACGTAGAACGACTGGCGACCAGCGCCTCGCAACCGTAGTTTCGGCGCACCCCTCCACTTGAGATCCTGATGATCGAACAGCTGAGCCGCCTCGGTGCCGCCCTCGCGGACCGGTACCGCATCGAGCGCGAGCTCGGGGCCGGCGGCATGGCCACGGTCTATCTCGCGCAGGATCTGCGGCACGAGCGGCCGGTGGCGATCAAGGTCCTGCGGCCCGAGCTCGCGGCTGTCATCGGTGCCGAGCGGTTCGTGCGCGAGATCAAGACCATTGCCGCGCTGCAGCATCCCCACATCCTCGGCCTGATCGATTCGGGTGAAGTGAACGGGACCGCGTATTACGTAATGCCGTACGTCGAAGGCGAGAGCCTGCGCGACCGGCTCAATCGCGAACAGCAACTGCCGGTGGCCGAGGCGGTGCGGCTCGCCGGCGAAGTGGCGGACGCGCTCGACTATGCGCACAGGCATGGCGTCATCCATCGTGACATCAAGCCCGAGAACATCCTGCTGCACGACGGCCACGCGCTGGTGGCCGATTTCGGCATCGCGCTGGCCGTGAGCAGCGCGGGCGGGAGCACCCGGATGACCGAGACCGGTATGAGTCTTGGCACGCCGACGTACATGTCGCCCGAGCAGGCAATGGGCGAGCGCGAGATTACCGCCCGGAGCGACATCTACGCGCTGGGCTGCGTCGCCTACGAGATGCTCACCGGCGAGCCGCCGTTCACCGGCGCCACGGCGCAGGCGATCGTCGCGCGGATGATGACCGAGGCGCCGCGATCGCTGGTCACGCAGCGCCGCACCGTCCCGCCGCAGATCGAAGCCGCGGTGCTCACGGCGCTCGAGAAACTTCCGGCGGATCGCTTTGCCAGCGCGCGCGAGTTTGCCGACGCGCTTCGCGGCAAGGGTGGCACGCTCGCGATGACGGCGGCGCGCGATGTTCGCGAAAACGCGGGCGGCGGCGCGCCGATCGCGCGGAATCCGTTGGTGCTCGCGCTGACCGCGGCGCTGCTGGCCGCCATCGGCGTGGCGGCGGTGCAATGGCGGGCGGCGCATCGGGAGCGCGCGGCGGAGGTAGTCCGCTTCTCGGTTCCCTTCCCGACCGGAATGCTCACCACCAATGCCGCGCTCGGCACGAACATGGCACTCGCACCCGACGGACGGACGCTCGCCTACCCGGTCATCGGGAAGAACGGCGCAACGTATCTCGCCGTTCGCCCGCTGAGCGAGACCGTGGCGCGCACGATTGCCGGCACCGAAAGCGCACAGCAGCCGGCATTTTCGCCGGACGGCCGCTGGATCGCCTACCTCGTCGGGAACGTGCTCTGGAAGGTGCAGGTTGCCGGTGGTACACCGGTCATGGTCGGCCCCACGGGAGTCGGGCCAACCGGGCTGTCGTGGACCGGCGAGACGATTTTGGTCGCAAATCCGAACGGCATCCTCGCGTTGCCCGCCGGCGGGGGCGCCTCTCGCATCGTCGCCCGTCTCGACTCGGCGGCGGGAGACGTCTATTTCAACCAGCCGCGTCCTCTGCCGGACGGAAACACGGTGCTATTCACAATTCAGCCCACCGGCGGCCAGGCGCGCAGCCGGCTGGCAATCCTGTCGCTCAAATCGGGAGCGATTATCCGCAGCGATGTCCTGCTGCTCGACCCGCTGGGCATGATCGACGGCACGCTGGTGTATGTGACGGCGGCCGGCGCGCTCAGTGCGATCGAGCTCGACGTGAAAACCGGGCGAGCGTCCTCGAGCCCGGTGGCGCTCGGGCCCAACGTGCTCACGACGGTCGCGGGCGCGAGCGAGGCCGCAATGTCGCCCAACGGAACCCTCGTCTATCAGTCGTCGAATGCCGCGGCCATCATCGGCTGGGCGGACGCGGCGGGGCGTTTCCAGCCGGTGCTGAACGACCCGCAGATCTACACCTATCCGCGCCTCTCACCGGACGGCGGCCGGATCGCGATGGCGATTGGCACCGGCGGCCGATCCGATGTGTGGATCTACGACTTCGCCTCGGCCACGCCCACGCGTCTTACCAATTCCGGAACGCTCAACGATCGGCCTGAATGGACGCCGGACGGCACCCGCGTGCTCTATCGCGGCGACCGTGGAAACCGGTCGGCAATCTGGTGGCAGCCCGCCGACCTGAGCGGCCCTCCGGCTCCATTGCTCGCCAGCGATCAGCACAATTACTTCGAAGGCGTCGTCGATCCGAGCGGCACCGTGCTCGCGTACCAGGTGGACGACGGCGGGGCGACGCAGGCCGACGTGAAGTATCGCGCGGTCACCGGCGACACCACGTCCCACCCAATCGCCGCCAGTGAGTTCGTCGAGGCGCAGCCGCGGTTTTCGCCTGACGGGCGCTGGATCGCGTCCGTGACCGACGCGTCGGGTATTTCGGAGGTGGTGGTGCAGGGATTTCCGGGGCCCGGGGCCCGGGTGCAGGTATCCGCGGGCGGAGGCTCCGAGCCGATGTGGGCGCGCGACGGCCGCCGGATCTTCTATCGCGACGGGCGGCATCTGATGGCGGCGACCATTACGACGACGCCGAGCCTCGCGGTCACAGCGCGCACCGCCATCTTCGCTGATGACTATATGTTTGCCCAGGCGCCGCATGCGAACTACGACGTCTCGCCGGACGGGACCCGGTTCCTGATGGTGAAGAGCGCGCAGCAGCCGGAGCTCTTCGTGGTGTACGGGTGGGCGGATGAGCTTCGGGCGCAGCTGCGGGGCGCGGGCGGGCGGTAGCCGGCGGCCAGAATGCATCATCGCACGGCACCTGGAGAAGCACCCTGAGTGGTCGCAACAACGCCGGGATACAGGAGGGTTTATCAGGAACTTCATCTTTCTGCTTGTCTTGATCGCCGGAGCCTTTGGCAACGCCGATGGGCAAGGGCCAAAACGAATTCTCGTGGTCGTTGCGCACCCTGACGACGAGATCTTGATTGCGCCCCTTATTTCCTCGTACAGCCGGCGAGGTGTCCTCGTGCAAGTCGTGATCGCAACGCGAGGAGATCGCGGCGATCCCCGCGCAGGAGCGTCGATATCGGGCGACGAACTTGCGCAGGTACGAGCCGAGGAGGCGCGATGCTCCGCGCGCGCACTCGGCGCAGAGCCGCCCCTGATCCTGCACTTCCTTGACAGTGAAATGGGTCAACCCTCTCAACCACCTTGGCAGAAATTGTCTGAGGTGACGGAGGCACTGGAAAAAGTGTTGGAAGACACCCACCCCGATGCTGTGATAACCTTTGGTCCAGAAGGAGCGTACGGGCATCCTGACCACCGTCTGGTGGGCTCAATCGTCACCGAGCTCATACAGCGAGGCGCGAGGGGCACAACCACCAGGTTGTTTTATGCGGGATTCCCCAGAGACCGACTGGCAAAAGCGCCGCCCACCGGCTTTCCATTTTCGGGAACTGACCGAAGATTCTTAACGGTCCAGGTTCCGTACGACTCGATGGACATGGATGCTTCTCGAAAAGCTCTGGCGTGCCACGAGAGTCAATTTCCCAAAGCTCAAATGGGTCCGCTCGCAACCATTCTGGATCAAATTCTTGGTGGTAAGGTGTACTTGCGCCCCTGGTTTGGGAACGTGAGGTCAAGCGACATCCTGAAGACCCGCGCCCCATAAATTCAGGCGCGGGAGGAATCGCCCCGCCTGGTGCTGGCCTGAGAAGCCGTGACTGCACTTTCGGCACCTTGGTAGCGTCGAGCCCTGCGGCGCTGAGGGTGTGCAATCGACACAGGGGAACGAATTCACCGGGATTTCGGTTCTGTCAGACTAGGACGCCGCACCGGCGTGCGGCGTCCGCTCGCTCCAGAGCGATTCCGGCAATATCTTATCGTAAATTCTGCTGAGGTGATGAATGGTCCGTCTGCTGGATCAGGAAGGCGAGCGCATTGCCGCGCTCAGGAGTTACGAGATGCTCGATACGCCGCCGGACGGCGCGTTCGACCGTATCGTCGGGCTCGCCGCACGCCACTTCGACGTGCCGGTCGCGCTGGTTTCGCTGGTGGACGAGGACCGGATCTGGTTCAAGGCGCGCCACGGGCTCGACGCCGAGCAGATTCCCCGTTTACCCGGGCTCTGCGCGTCGGTGATTCTGAGCGACAACGCGTACGTGGTGCTCGATGCGCTGGAGGACGTCCGGACGCTGGCCAACCCGCTCGTGGCCGGCGAGATGGGGCTGCGGTTCTACGCCGGCGCCCCGCTGATCACCCACGAGGGGTATCGCCTCGGCACCATCAACATCATCGACTTCAAACCGCGGACGTTCGACGCGGAGGCGCAACGCACGCTCGAGATGTTCGCCGGCCTCGTGATGGACCAGATGGAACTGCGGCTGTCAGCCAGGAAGGCGATGGGAACCCTTTCCCAGATTATCGCCCGCACCGACCGCTTCGCGGAGATCAAGAAGATCGTCACCGTGTCGGCGTGGAGCCGCCGCATCCAGGTGGACGGGCGCTGGATCTCATTCGAGGAATTCCTCGTCGACGCCCTCGGCGTCTCCATCACCCACGGAATCGACCCGGAAGCCGCCGGCCTTCTATACGATACGCTGGAGCCCCCAGACGGCGACCGCGCGCGCGAACTCTGATCAGCGCGCGTCCCGCCGGAGGTTCGTCGTCTGCGCATCCAGCCTCAGGTCGGCGCAGGCTCCGCGAGTCACGCTGTGAGGCACGCGGGGATGGTCAAGCCGGCGCCAGCCAGCGCCAGCCGTCAACCGCCAGCGACAGCCATCGACCGCTGACGGCGCTACGCATCGGCGTCGCGACTGTCCGACGCGGCACTTGAGCCGCACGGCCGCTCGACTTCTCGTTCATGACCCGTGATATTCATCCTATGCCCCGCCTCGTTGACATCGTCTGCGCTTCCCCTGAGCATGTCGTCCCGCAGTCATTTGCCGCCGAATTTGCCAAGGCGACATTCGGTCCGCTGATGCCCAACCTCG
>JBDTQV010000130.1:0-6320 GCA_039932015.1 Gemmatimonadota bacterium
CGCCGCGTCTGCACCGAGTCCGGTTTGAGGCGTGGGCGCACAGGTGCCGGCGCCGCTTGCGGCAGTTGTTGCGGCGCCGGCGCGGCCGGCCGTGGGGCTGCGGAATCGGCGCGTACCGGCGCGCGCACCGTGTCGCGCATGGCCCGGATTACCGAATCTGCAATGCGGACCCGGAGCGCGGAATCGGCGCCCCGGGCGCGGCGGGCGGAATCGGCCCGGAGTGCCGCCAGCATCGAATCACCGGGAAACGCGGGGCCCACTGCCTGCGTCCGCGGCTCACGCAGCACGAGAACGTGGCTCACTTCACTTGGGTTGGCTGCCGGACGGAGATTGTAGACGCGCTCCCAACCGGCCTGCTCGCGCGCCACCCCGACCACCGTGCCGAGCGGAATGCCCTTTGGGTAAACGCCGCCGAGGCCGGAAGATTGAACCTGGGTGCCCGTCGCGAGCGTGTCGCGGTAGCTGGTCGAGCGGAACTCGAGCGTCGCACTGCTCGCGTCGGATGAGTTGGTGGGCGCGACCATGCCAAACAGCCGTCCGTCAGCGGTCACCGCGCTCGCGCGGAAGTCGGGATGGGTCCACGTCATGACGTTCGCGCTCGCCTCACCGGTGCTCCAGACTACCCCAATCAATCCGTCCGCAGAGACCACGGGATCGAACGGCTTGACGCCGTCGCGAGTGCCGGCATCGATCAGCAGCAGTCGGCCCTCGGTGGGCTGCGACTGGTGCAGCACGTCGGCCGGCACATACGGTGTGACCAGCCGGCCGCGCAGCGCGAGGAGGGAGCGGAGCTGATGATTTTCGGCGAGGACGGCAGGCAGGAACTGCGCGGCAAAGGCGGCTGAATCGCGTTCCGCCGTCACCGCGCGAAAGCGCGCCCGGCTGGTCCTGCCCTCCTCGGCGCGCGCCTGAAGCCAGACGAGCGGCGACAGTGCGCTGTCGCGCAGCGCCGCAGCAATGCCGAGCCCCATCCGGGCGGGAATGAGGAGGGCGAACAGCGACAGGCCGATGCAGATGAAGAACGACACCGTGTCGCGACGGCTGAACGTACGCTCCGACGCGCGCAGCATGACTAGATGGAGAGAACGCTCTTGTACTTCTCGTAGTCGTCCAGGATGCGGCCGGTGCCGCGGACGACACAGGTGAGCGGATCCTCGTCGACATGAATCGGAAGGCCGGTCTCCTGCGCGAGTAGAATATCGAGCCCGCGGATCAGCGCGCCGCCGCCGGTCATGACGATACCGCGGTCGACGATGTCGCTCGCGAGCTCCGGCGGCGTGATCTCGAGCGCGCGCCGCACCGCATCGACGATCTGCTGGATCGGCTCCTGAATCGCTTCGCGGATCTCGGTGGAGTGCACGCGCACGGTCTTCGGGATGCCCGACACCAGGTCGCGTCCCTTGACCTCCATCTCGCGCTCGTCGCCGGTGGGCGCGGCCGATCCGATCTTGATCTTGATCTGTTCCGCCGTGGGCTCGCCGACGAGCAGGTTGTAGTTCTTTCGCATGAACTGCACGATTGCCTGGTCGAGCTCGTCGCCGCCGGTGCGGATCGAAGTGTCAGAGACGATGCCGGAGAGCGCGATAACCGCGATCTCGGTGGTGCCGCCTCCGATGTCGATCACCATGTTGCCGGTCGGGGTCTCGACCGGGAGGCCCACGCCGATTGCCGCCGCCATCGGCTCCGCCACCATCCACACCTGCTTCGCGCCGGCCGTTTCGGCCGAGTCACGCACGGCGCGCCGCTCGACCTCGGTGATGCCGGACGGTACGCACACGATGACCTTGGGCTTCACGCGAAAGACGTGTTTGTCGATGATGGTCTTCAGGAAGTACCGCAACATCTTTTCGGTGACGTCGAAGTCTGCAATGACGCCGTCCTTCAATGGCCGAACCGCGATTATCCCCTCGGGCGTGCGGCCGATCATCCGTTTCGCCTCGAGCCCTATGCCCTTGATCTTGCCGGTGGCCTTTTCGATTGCCACCACCGACGGCTCGTTCAGCACGATTCCTTCACCCTTCACGTACACCAGCGTGTTCGCGGTGCCGAGATCGACGGCAATCTCGTTTGCGGGCAGGAAAGAGCTGAATGAGGGAAACTTCATCTGGATTGTCGCCGGGGTTAAGAACGTACCAAGCTAATGATTGCCGTAAGGCTTGGCAAGATCGCAACTTAGCCGCTTTCAGCGACCGGTACTGCCAAAACCCGATACACCTCGCGCCGTCTCCGGGAGTGCCTCGACCTGCCGGAACGCCACCTGTTCGACGCGCGCCACGACCATCTGGGCGATGCGCATCCCGCGCGTCACCTCGAATGGCTCCGTGCCCAGATTGATCAGGGCGACAAGCAGCTCGCCCCGATAATCGCTGTCGATGGTAGCGGGTGAATTGGGCAGTGTGATGCCGTGCTTCAGCGCCAGCCCCGACCGTGGCCGCAGCTGGCACTCGTATCCCTCCGGAAGCGCGATGCGGAATCCGGTCCGGAACAATCGTCGTTCGGATGGCGCGAGCGTTCCGTCCTCCGCACTGGCCAGGTCCGAGCCGGCCGAGCCCGGCGTGGCCGGACTGGGCAGCGGCAATCCTTCGGCGTGCGGCAAGCGGGTGAGGAGAACTTCGACCGCAGCCACGCCTAGAGGACGTTCTTCACGTCGACCAGTTCCATCCCGAACGCCTCGGCGACACCCGGATAGACCACCTTGCCCTCGACCACGTTGAGGCCGAGCGCGAGCGCCCGATCGGCGGCAGACGCCTTCTTCCAGCCGTCGCGCGCGAGGCGCAGCGCATACGGCAACGTCGCATTGGTGAGCGCGAGGGTGGACGTGCGCGGCACTCCGCCGGGCATGTTCGCAACGGCATAGTGCAAGATGCCATCGACGAAGTAGGTCGGCTTCTCGTGGGTGGTCGGGTGAATCGTCTCGACGCAGCCACCCTGGTCGACCGCGACGTCGACGATCACCGAGCCGGGCTTCATCCGCTTCAGATCATCACGCTTCACGAGGTGCGGCGCCTTGGCGCCCGGCAGAAGCACGGCGCCCACGACCAGGTCGGCATGTTCGATTGACTCGAGAATGTTGTAGCGATTCGAGTAGAGGGTGTCGACGTTCGCCGGCAGCACGTCGTCGAGGTAGCGCAGGCGGTCGAGCGAGATGTCAAGAATGGTGACGTGCGCACCGAGGCCGGCCGCCATCTTGGCCGCGTTGATGCCGACGACGCCGCCGCCGATGATCACGACGTAACCCGGTGCCACACCCGGCACGCCACCCAGCAGGATGCCGCTTCCACCGAAGACCTTTTCCAGATACTTGGCCCCTTCCTGCACCGCCATCCGTCCGGCCACTTCCGACATCGGCGTGAGCAGCGGCAGCTCGCGGTTCGGCAGCTCGACCGTCTCGTACGCGAGCGCCACGGCACCCGAGTCGATCACTGCACGCGTGAGGTCTTCCGCCGCCGCGAAGTGGAAGTAGGTGTAGATGAGCTGGCCTTGCCGCATGCGCGGCCACTCGACGGCGATCGGCTCCTTCACCTTCATGATCATCTCGGCGCGCTGCCAGACCTCGTCCGCCGTGGGCAGGATCTGGGCACCGGCGGCGACGTACACCTCGTCCGCGAAGCCGCTGCCGAGCCCGGCGCCCTGTTCGACGAACACCGTGTGGCCCGCGCTGACGAGCGCCTCCGCGCCGGCGGGGACGCACGCGACGCGATTCTCGTTGGTCTTGATTTCCTTCGGCACGCCGATGAGCATCGAATGTCTCTGGTGTAGGGTATGGATTCGCTGGTTAGGTCGGGCCCAAACGCACCACTGATTGCCGCTCCGGCGCAAAAAATTCTGCGGCCACGGCGGCGATGTCGGCTTCGCTCACCGCGTTGATTTCGGCCAGCATCTCATCGAGCGGGCGGTAGTGATCACCGTGCAGCGTGAAGCCCGCGAGACGGCCCATCCGCGCGACCGGGCTCTCGAGCGAGAGCATGATCTGCCCCTTCAACTGCTGCTTGCCGTCGGCCAGCTCCTGCGCGGACAGCCCCTCGGCCGCGAGACGCGCGTACTCTGCCCGGATCGCATCGACCGCCGGGTCTGCGCTGTCCGGCTGCGTGCCGACGTAGACGCCAATCTGGCCGGAATCCTGGAGAAAATGCTTGTACGCAAATACGGCGTACGCGAGCCCGAGCTCCTCGCGCACTCGCTGGAACAGCCGGCTCGACATCCCGCCGCCGAACACATTCGTGAGAATCGCCAGCGCGAATCGGCGCGGATCCCGAAGCGGAAAGGTATCGGTGCCAAAAAGGATATGCGTCTGCGTCGTGTCGCGACCCTCGCGGCGTTCGGCGCCGCGCACGGCACAGCCGCGCGCCACCACCGGGCGCTTGGTGTCGTTCAGCATGCCGTCGAACCACCCCTCGCGCTCGAGCACGGCGAGCAGTTCGTCATGCTGCACGTTCCCGGCGGCGGCGATCACGCAGTTGCCCTGTCCATATGTGCGCGTGTGCAGCGCACGCAGGTCGTCCGCTGAAATTGCGTTCACCGTGGCGCGCGTACCGAGGATCGAGTAGCCGTACGGATGGTCAGGCCACAGGGTCTCGGCCTGGATTTCGAACACGAGATCGTCGGGCGTATCTTCCACGCCACTGATCTCCTCGATGATAACCTTGCGCTCGGGCTGGAGGTCCCGGTCGCGGAGGAGCGGACGGCGGACAATGTCGGTGAGAATGTCGGTCGCGAGCGGGAGGTCGGCATCGAGCACGTGCGCCTGATAGCTCGTCGAGTCGCGGCCGGTGAAGGCGTCGAGACTTCCGCCCCGCACTTCCAGCTCCATGGCGAGTTGCTGCGCGGTGCGGCGTTCGGTGCCCTTGAATACCATGTGCTCGAGGAGATGGGAAATCCCCATCTCCTCGCGCGATTCATGTGCGCTCGCCTGCCGGACCCAGATGCCGATCGCAGCGGAGCGAACCCCGGGAAGATGCTCCGTCAGGACCTGCACCCCATTGGGTGCGGTCGAGCGGAGCAGTCCCTCGTCGAGACGTACCGTTTCCAAGTCGGGCTACTCCTTTGGCAGGAGTGCCTTCCGGGAAAGCTTCATGCGGCCACGCTCGTCCACTTCGAGGAGCTTGACCTGCACGACATCGCCCTTCTTGACGACGTCCTCGGTCTTGTCGGTACGACCGTGCTGCAGCTCGCTGATGTGCAGCAAGCCTTCTACACCCGGCAGGATTTCGACGAACGCGCCGAACGCGGTCGTGCTCTTGACCGGTCCTTCGTACGTCTTGCCTACCTCGGGCTCGGTCGTGATCGCCGCGACCATCGCACGCGCGCGCTCGCCGGCGTCGCCGCCAACGGCCGAGATCGTGACGAGACCGCTGTCGTCGATGTTGACCCTGGCGCCAGTCGCCTCCTGGATGCCGCGAATCGTCTTGCCCTTGGGGCCGATGACGTCGCCGATCTTGGCCGGGCTGATCTGAATCGTGATGATTCGCGGCGCGTACGGCGAGAGCTCCGTACGGGCAGTCGACAGCACCTTCTTCATCTCGCCCAGAATGTGGAGCCGGCCCACCCGCGCCTTCTCGAGCGCCTGCTCCATGATCTTGAGATCGAGACCCTCGATCTTGATGTCCATCTGGATCGACGTGATGCCCTGCTCCGTGCCGGCAACCTTGAAGTCCATGTCGCCCAGGTGATCTTCGGAGCCGAGAATGTCGGTGAGGATCGCGACCTTCTTGCCTTCCTTGATCATGCCCATGGCGACCCCGGCGCACGGCGCCTTCATCGGCACACCGGCATCCATCAGCGCGAGCGAGCCGCCGCAGACACTGGCCATCGACGACGAGCCGTTCGACTCGAGGATCTCCGACACCACGCGCAGCGTGTACGGGAACTCCTCGTAGTGCGGGAGCAGCGGGTGCAGCGCGCGTTCCGCCAGCGCGCCGTGGCCGATCTCGCGTCGGCTGGTGCCGCGCATCATCTTTACTTCGCCGGTCGAATACGGCGGGAAGTTGTAGTGCAGCATGAACGACTTGGTCGTCTCGCCCGCGACGTCGATGCTGTCGATACGCTGCTCGTCGTCGGCCGTGCCGAGCGTGGCGGACACGAGCGCCTGCGTCTGCCCGCGCGTGAACAGCGCCGAGCCGTGGACGCGCGGGAGCACGCTGGTGTCGATTGAGATCGGACGTACGGTGTCGAGGTCGCGGCCGTCGACGCGCTCGCCCTTCTCGAGCACCTGCTTGCGCATCGTGCGGTACTCGATCTCCTCGAACTCGTTTGCGATCGCCTTGCTGCCGTCCGGATAGGTCTCGGCCAGCTGCGTCATGATCTGTTCGCGAATGGCGCGG
>JBDTQV010000131.1:0-6205 GCA_039932015.1 Gemmatimonadota bacterium
ACCTCGTAATCCATACTCAGCCCGAACACCACGGCAAACACGAGCACCGGCACCACGACGAAGATCGCGGAGGTCGGGCCGGCGAGCCCGAACACGCGCGCCCCGATTCCGTACTGGAACACGAGCACGATCAGCCCGAACGTGGCGCTCACCGAGAGGCTGTTCATGATGATCGCCTTGAGCGGCACCAGCACCGATCGGAACGCGATCGCCAGCATCACGCCGGTGGCGGCGAGGATCAGGACAATCAACAGCGGAAACCGCCGTAACAGATCCTTCTGGAAGTCGACGCTCGAGGCCGCGTAACCTCCGACCAGCACCCGTGCGGTGGTCAGGTGTTTGAGGTGCGCAGCCCCGAGCTCGCGCACCCGCGCCACCATCTCCATTGACGTCGTGAGCGACGTGGTGTCGGCCAGCACTACATCGAGGAGTGCGACGCGCTGGTCGCTGCTCAGGTACCCGTCGATGAACGCGCCGTACTGCTCGCGCGCCGCGGGGAGATCGCTGTACAGCATCGAATAGCCGAGGATCGACGTGCCGGGTGCCAGGTTCACGATGCTGCGGACTTCGTGCACCCTGGGATCTGCCGCCAGCGAATCGGAGAGCGCCCGCAAGCCGCGGAGCGATGTGGCGGCGACCGCGGTCTGGCCTTCCGGCATCTCCACCATCACGCGCACCGGATTGATGTAGCCCGCCGCGCCGATTCGCGTGAGCGTCTCGAGTCCCTGTCCCGCCTCCGTCTCGGACGGCCACCAGTTCCGCGCCGGCAGTCCGATCCGGATCCAGAAGAGCGGGGCGGTGAGGAGCGCGATCGCGAAGCCGCCCAGGGCAAGCGCGCGGCGCGGATGGCGGCTCAACGTGCGGGCCCACTTCTCCCAGGTTTGCGGCGAGTGATACCAGGTGAGTTTCCGGGCCAGCGCGCGCGGCGCGTCGATCTGACGCCCGAGCAGTGCGAGCAGCGCGGGAAGGAGCGTCACCGAAAGCAGCACCGCCACCGCGACCACGATCAGACCGCCGAGTCCCACGCTTCGCGTTTCGACGAGCGGCGTAAAGAGGAGCGCGGCAAACCCGACGACTACGGTGAGGCCGGACGTGACCACCGCGCTGCCGGCCGTGATCATCGTATTGACCGCCGCCTCGCGCCGCCCGACGCCCCGCCGGAGCTCCTCGCGAAACCTGGTGACGATGAGAAGCGAATAGTCTATGCCGACGCCAAGTCCGATCATCGTCGTCATGTTCAGCACGAAGATCGACATCGGCGTATACCGGGCGAGCACACCGACGATCGTGAGTGACACGGCGATCGCGAGAAAGCCCACGATGAGCGGCAGCACCGCCGCCACCAGCGCGCCGAACGCGAGCACGAGAATCACCATCGTGAGCGGCAGCAGCCGCGCCTCGCTCCGGCGGCTGTCCTCCGCGCTGACCGTACGGACGTCCAGATCGAGAGGGGAGCGGCCGGTCACGAGGACGCGATAGGCGTGGCCGTCTGCAACGTGGTCAAGGGTCTTGCGAGTCAGCGCGCGGACCGGGACGACCAGCTTGCCGGCACTGTCCCCGGTGGTCACGTTGAGTGAGACCACCAGAAACGTGGCACGATGATCGCGACTGATGAAAATCGATTGCCCAGTGGACGGGAAGGACGCGACGCCCCGGACGTACGGTTGGTGCTGAATCCGGGCAATCAGGCTATCCAGGACGGCCCGCGCGGGGCCGGAATCGAACGGAGCGGGGCCTTCCAGCGTTATCGCGAAGAATTCGCTGACCGGCTGGCTGAAGCGGGACGCCAGCATGGCCGCCGCAGCCGACGACTCATTGGGACGGTTGCTGCCGCCCCGAATGTTCAAAACCTCCGGCGTGTGTGGCGCGCGTACGGCAGCGACCGCCCCGATGACGGCCCACACGACGACCACCACCCAGCGCCAGCGCACCAGTACGCGCGCGATCGGACCCATGACGTTCAGTCTGCTTCCTCCTTCGTTCGGGGCGCCGGCGCCGGCTCTGGTGGCGAAATGTTAGACCGCTCGACGGCGAGACGCCAGCGGCGCTGGCGTTCGGGGATGCCGCGCAACCATATTCGAGAGACCGTATGAAACGCCCGATTCTCCCCGTC
The DNA here is from genome assembly GCA_039932015.1 of Gemmatimonadota bacterium. Taxonomy (GTDB): domain Bacteria; phylum Gemmatimonadota; class Gemmatimonadetes; order Gemmatimonadales; family GWC2-71-9; genus JAICUF01. The sequence continues at coordinate 2,114 of JBDTQV010000131.1, forward strand.
ATCACGATTGCGCTGTTTCTGTTCATCGTGGGCGACCGCGCACTTCGCGCGATGCGCCGGGACGCGAACGCCGATGCCGCGGCCGTACTCGACACCACCGAGCTCCGCTCGTCCGCCGGTGGCGCGACCGGCATCCGCCCGGATCACGCGCCCACCGAGACGAGCGGAGCCGCCACGTCGGCCGCCGCCGCCCGCCTCGCCCGGCTTGCCGTTCGCCGGCAGCTCGGCCGCGACGGCTCGGTCACGTACCTCGATTCGCTCATCGTCACCACCGATTCACTGATCCGGCGCTGGCCTGATCGCCCCGAGCATGCCCTCACCGTCGCGATCGTCGAAGGCGGCACCGCCGGCTATCGGCCGCGGTTGTCGGAGCAGGTGCGGGAAGCCTTTGCCGTCTGGGAAAACAGCGGTGTGCCGCTCCGCTTCCGGATCGTACCGGACACCGCGACCGCGGACATCACCGTGCGCTGGATCGATCGCTTCGACTTCGACCGCGCCGGCCAGACCGATCTCACCTGGGACCAGCTCGGGCACGTGCGCCGCGCGACCATCGCACTGGCCGTCCGAACCAGCAGCGGCTTTCCGTTGCCGGACCGGGCGCTCCTCTCGGTCGCCATTCATGAAGCCGGGCACGCAATCGGGCTCCCGCACTCCGCCGATTCCAACGACGTGATGTTTCCGGCCACTCGCACCGGTGCGCTCTCCGAGCGGGACCGTCGCACTGCGGTTCTGCTCTACCAGCTCCCGGCCGGATCGATCCGCGACAGCGTGAGGCCGTGACCATACTCCAACGCCTGATTCCCTCCTTGCTGGTGCTGGTGCTGGCCGCGAATGCCACGCCCGTACCCGCGCAGACCCCCGCGCGGAAGCCGGGCACAAAGGCGCCCGCAAAGGTTCCAGCGAAGCAGCAGGCGGCGGCTGCGAGACCACGGAGGTTTCCGGCGGTCGACCTCGCAATCGACGCCGGCATCCGGCGCGGGCTCTACCCCGGCGCGGTCGTCGTCATAGGCCAGCACGCCCGTATCCTGTATCAGAAAGGCTACGGGCACTTCACCTGGAGCCGGAAGTCGGCCGTACCCAGTCCGAAGAACACGCTCTGGGATCTCGCGTCGGTGTCCAAGGTGGTGGGCACGATGGGCGCGGCAATCCGGCTGGTGGACCAGGGCATGCTGGATCTCGACGCGCCGGTTTCACGCTACGTCCCGGCGTTCTCCGGCGCCGAAAAGGACCAGGTCACGGTTCGCATGCTGCTCAACCACACGAGCGGTCTCCGGCCATACATTCCGTTTTTCCGGGCGACAGCGTCACGTCAGGAAGCGGAAAGCCAGCTCCTTGCCGATCCACTGCGTCGCCCTCCCGGCCAGTCGGCCGAGTACAGCGACCTCAACGCGATCCTGCTCGGCCTCGTGCTCGAGCGCGTGGCCGGGGAGCCGCTCGATTCCGTGGTCGCGCACCAGGTCACCGAGCCGCTCCGGATGCAGCAGACGTTCTACCGGCCGTCGCCCACCCTGCTCACGCGAATCGCGCCTAGCAGCTCGTACAAGCATCAGCCGATCGCCGGCATTCCGAACGATCAGAACGCCATCGTCTTCGGTGGCGCGGCCGGCCACGCCGGGCTCTTCTCCACCGGGCGCGACCTCGCGCTGTTTGCCCAGGCCTGGCTCAGGCTCGGCAGCGCGCCGGCCGGCGAGTGGGTGCGCGAGGAGACAATGCGCCGCTTCCTCTCGCCCGGTACCAACAGTGGCACCCGGCTGCTCGGCTGGGATTCACCGGACACGTCGGCCGAAGGGGCCACCGCGTTCGGCGACCTGCTGAGCCCCGCCGCGTACGGGCACACGGGATGGACCGGCACACAGATCTGGATCGATCCGTCGCGCGACCTGTATCTGATCTTCCTCACCAACCGGAGTTTCGATCCGCGCCGCTCCCATTCGATCGCCGAGCTGCGCGGGGTGCGGTCCCGTCTGTCGGACGCGGTCGCGCGGATCGCCCCCGAGCGCTGCACCGCAATCGTGGCTTCATGTTAGCTTGAGGGGTGAGCCGTTCAGAACCCTGTCAGTCGAGCTCGACATGTCCGCCCCACAACCCGCCGTTCAGACACCTGAATCCGTCCGCAAGGCGATTCGCGCCGTCAAGGATCCGGAGCTCAATCTCAACATCATCGATATCGGACTGGTGTACGATGTTGAGCTGAACGAGACGGGCGACGCGCTCGTCCGGATGACACTCACCTCGCCGGGCTGCCCGTCGGGTGCGGAGATCATTCAGAATGTGAAGGATGTGGTGCAGGATCTGGAAGGGATTCAGACGGTAGATGTCGAGCTGGTCTGGGAGCCGTTCTGGACTCCCGAGCGAATGGATCCCCGCGTGAAGGCCTTCCTCGGGTACTGAACCGCCCTACTGCGGCGCCGGCGCCGTGACCGCCTTCAGCAGTACATCCCCAATCGTCTGAGCCTGCCAGCGACGAAGGCCGGCGACTCGCGAGAGTTCGTCTCCGGTTGCCGGAATCGCGCGCGCGATCGCTTCCAGCGTCCCGTTGGGACAGAGCACACCCGGCGCCAGGTCAAGCCGAGCCGCCTCCGCGTTCCGGGCCGCCTTGAGCCGCTCGAGTCTCAGGTCGAATGCCGGATCGGGGGCGCGACGTGCTGCCCGCTCAACCCGTGGAAGATCGCGGTCTGGCACCTCCAGACCGCGGCGGACGGCGGCGAGCAGATCGGCGCCGCGCCGCTCGACCAGATCGTGCCCGACGCCCGGAATTGCCTTGAGCGCGGCCAGGTCGGTGGGCGGGCTCTTGGCGATCGCGAGCATCGGCTCGTTGTTGATGATCCGGAACGACGCCTTGTCGGCCTTCTGGGCCAGGGTATCCCGCCACTGGAACACCTCGCGGAGCACCGCCAGCCCGCGGCCCTTCAGCGCCTTTGCCCCCTTCATCCTGAGCCATGCCGGCTCGTCATCTTCCGCGGGCGTCCAGCGCACGTGCTCGAGAAACGCGAACTCCTCTTCCGCCCAGGCGAGCCGGCCGCGCTCAATCAGTTGTGTACGAAGAATGTCGCGAAGCTCCGCCAGGTTGCGGGTATCCGCGGCCGCATATTCGAGCATGCCCGGCGAGAGCGGGCGGGCCGACCAGTCGGCGCGCTGGAAGCGTTTGTCGAGCTTGACGCCAAGGTACTTCTCGAGGAGTGCAGCCAGCCCGACGCCCGGCTCGTTGAGCAGCTGCGCGGCGATCCGGGTATCGAAGAGCCGGGTGGCGCCGTAGCTGAAATCGCGGTCGATGAGCCGCAGGTCGTAGTCGGCGTCGTGGAAAACGATCTCGATCGCTGGGTCGGCGAGCACGGCGCCGAACGACGCCAGATTGGCGACGGCGAGCGGATCGACCACCGCAGTGGTGGTTCGCGAAGAGAGCTGGAGGAGGTAGACGCGATCGCGATAGCGGTGAAAGCTCGCGGCCTCGGTGTCCACCGCGACCAGCGGTTCGCGCGCGAGTTCCGCCATGAGCTCTTCGAGAGCCGGCTGCGTTTCGATCAGCCGGATGCCGGCTCGGGAGCTCGAGGTCGAGGCGATTGGCGATGTCACGTGAGTAAGGTCGCCGGGTTCGGCGTGCACGGCAACAGGGGAGATCTGGTCACGAAACCGCCGCGTTCGCCCGAAGAAGCACCGTACTGCAAAGTCTCTGTCGGCTATGTGGCAAGTTAATGTCGCTCAATCCCGCGGTTTCGCACCACTTTCGAGCCCCGCCGCGATCTCCTCGAACGCCTTTGCGAGCGTCTTGTAAAACTCGGTGTCTGGCTGTGGCGTACCGCCCATGGCGGCGTCCATCTGGATTTTACGCGCGAGGCGCGCGGCATGGCGGATGTAGTCGGTGGCTGGGGGCATCGGTTGAGTCTCCCGGAAAAAGTCTGAGCCAAAATTACACGTGGCCGCTCCGTCAGCCAGTACGATCCGGCGACCCGGCCCTTCCGCGTTCCCGCAGTTTCGCGTAACGTGGCGCATGGCCACTCCCGAGATCGACCTGACAGTGTATCCGGACGAGTGCGATACGTTCGGGCACCTCAACCAGGCCTCTTTCCTCAGCCTGTTCGAGCGGGCCCGGTG
>JBDTQV010000132.1:0-6186 GCA_039932015.1 Gemmatimonadota bacterium
GTGCATGACGCCGAAGTGTTGTGGCGAACTTCGGTGGCGGCGGCAGCGATGAGCCTCGAGGCACTGCGGGGAACGCCGGTCGCATTCGACGAGCGCATTCACGCCGCGCGGCCGCACGCGGGACAGATCGCGGCCGCGCAGCTGCTGCGCGAGCTGGTGGCCGACAGCGAAATTCGTGAATCCCATCGCGACAACGACCCGCGCGTGCAGGACGCCTACAGTCTGCGCTGCGCGCCCCAGGTGCTTGGCGCCGTGGCGGACGCGATCCGCTTCGCAGCCGTCACGGCTCTGGTGGAGCTGAACGCGTCGACCGACAATCCGCTGGTGTTCGAGAACGGTGACGTGATTTCCGGCGGCAACTTCCATGGGCAGCCGGTGGCGCAGGCGCTGGATGTGCTCGCCATGACGCTCACGACGCTGCAGGCGATCGCCGAGCGGCGCGTCGAGCGCCTCGTGAATCCCGATCTGTCGCAGGGGCTTCCCGCGTTCCTCACCGCTGATCCCGGCCTTTGCTCGGGCTACATGATGGTGCAGATCACGGCGGCGTCGCTGGTCGCAGAGTCGCGCACGCTGGCCATGCCCGCGAGCATCGGATCGATCCCGACCGACGCAAATCAGGAAGACTTCGTGCCGATGGGAATGGCCGCGGCGTTCAAGGCCCGGCGGATCCTCTCGAATGCGCAGCGTGTCGTGGCGGCGGAGCTGCTCTGTGGGGCGCAGGCACTCGAGCTGCTGCAGCCTCTTGCACCGGGCCGCGGCGTCGGCGTGCTTTACCGGCGCATCCGCTCGCTCGAGCCGCCGGTGCCGCCGCTGACCGTCGACCGGCCGCCGGCCGCCGACCTGGAGCGGCTTGCGGCGGCGATCGCCGATGGCGAACTCGATCCGGGAATGCCCTGGCGCGAGTGACCGACCAGCCGTTTTTCCGCTTGCTCGCGTCCGGCAGGGTCCGTATCTTTCGGGTATCCGATCGCCATATGCAGATCCGACGCAAGTCCAGCCGCCGCTTCTCTTTTCCCCTTTGATTTGCCGAGCCGAATGAATCTGGAAAAGCTCAAGGACACGGCGCGGAAACACGAGCAGAAGGAGGATTGGCAGCGCGCCATCGACGTCTACCTGAAGGCCATTCAGGAATTCGAGTCGGGGCGCGAATCAGCGCCTGATCTCTCGCTCTACAATCGCGTCGGCGATCTCCACCTCAAGCTGAACGACCCTGCGGCCGCCGTGCGCTCATATGAGCGCGCGGCCGACCTGTACGCCGATCAGGGCTTTCTGAACAACGCGATTGCGCTGTGCGGCAAAATCCTGCGGGTCAATCCTGGCCGGGTGCAGACCCACTTGAAGCTCGCGCAGATGCACGCGCGGAAGAACGTCGTCACCGAGGCCAAGCGCCACCTCATCGAGTACATCGAGCGCATGAATGCGCTCAATCAGCTCGACGACGCATTCCGCTCGGTGAAGAGCTTCGCCGACCAGTTCTCGAGCAATCAGGACATCCGTCTGATGCTCGTCGAACTGCTCCGCGCGGCGTCGCGTGATGACGAAGCGCGCGAGCAGCTCGAAAAGATTGCCGCGGAGCTCGAGTCGCGCGGCGATCGCGACGGCGCGCGCGCGACGCGGGAGCGGCTGAACCTGATCGAGATCGGACTGCCCGACGATGCACCGGGTGCCGTACACAACGCGCCCGTACCTTCTGCGGCTGCGCCATCCGCGCCGCAACGGCACAACGATCTTGTGTTTCTCGACACCGGGATCTTCTCGGCACCCGCGCGCGCGGTCGAGCCGGCGAAGGGGCTGGAGGTAACGCCGGAAATTACGGCGGACGCGGATCAGGTTGCTCCCGCCGAAGGGTTCATCGCGTCGGAGTCGATGATGTTCGAAGAGCCGGTTGCGCCGATGGCAGATCTCGAAGGGGTTTCTGCCGGCGAGCTTGCCGAAGCGTCGTCGGTGCCCGTGCTCGACGGGCTGGTGCTCGACAGCGCGGCAGAGCTCGATACGAGCGACTTCGAGCCGACCGGGGAAGCGCGGCGGGATGACGAGTTGCTCGCGCCGGCCGAATACTCCGGCGAGGATTACCTCGGTTCCGATGACGTCACGGCCATCGACCTCGCCGCCGACGACCTGGCCATCGAGCGGCCGGTCCCCATCGAGCTCGGGGATGTCGTCTCGATTGAGCCGATGGAGCTCGATCCCCCGGCCGGAGAAGAGCTGGTCATCGACTACTCGGGACTCGACGGTGGTCCGACGCTCGAGGGCGTCACCATTCCCGACGAGCCGTGGAGGGCGCCCGCGGCGGATGACGATTTCTCCGGTGGCATCGCTGACCTGACGAGCGGCGGGGTTGAGTCGGTCGAGCCGCTCGAGGACGATCCTGCCGCGCCCGAGCTGCCGTATATCGCCGGGGCGGATCTCGTGCACCTCGCCGAGGCAGAGCCGTCGCCCGGGCCGCTCGCCGGTCATGCCGCAGCGTCCGAGCCAGCAGACGAAGGGCCGAGCGTCGTCGAGCTGGAGGATGCGGTACTCGACGACCCATCGAATCCCGCGCACCACCGCGCACTGGCAGACGCGCTGCTCACCAACGATGAGACAGAACGTGCGCGCGAGGAATACGAGCTGGCCCTGGAGGGGTTCGTCCACCGCGAGTCGTGGCACGATGCCCTCGACGCGGTCGACGCGCTGCTCTGGCTCGATCCGGACAGTATCCGTTTTCAGCAGAAGCGGGTGGAGCTCACCTTCCGGATCGGCGATCGCGGCCGGCTGCTCGATGCGTATCTCCACCTCGGAGATACGCTGGCGCGCGAAGGCGCGCTGGACAAGGCGCTCGCCGTTTACGGGCGCGTGATCGAGCACGAGCCGGACAACGTGCAGGCGCTTACCGCCATCGCGACGCTCGAGGCAGAAGCCGCGGCAGCCGGAGCTCCACCGGCACCGGCCGCGCCGGTCAGCAGCGCCCCGGCGGTGCCGCCTGCGGTGCCGCCTGCGGTGCGGCCCGCCGTGCCGGCCGCCGCACCGCCCTCGTCAAAGTCAGCCCAGGCGCCCGCCGGATTCGTCGATCTCGGTTCGCTCATTCTCGAGACCTCCGCGCCACGCGATATGCGCATGCGGGTCGTAACCGAGCAACCGACCGGTGACGAGCAGCGCGACTTCGAGGATACGCTCGCGCAGTTCAAGCGCGGCATTGAAGCGAACATCAGCACCGATGACTATCAGACACACTACGATCTCGGGGTCGCGTTCCGTGAGATGGGCCTTCTCGACGAAGCGATCGCGGAGTTCCAGAAGGCGCTCCGCGCTCCCGATGGGCGCCTCCGCACCTCCGAGGCGCTCGGCCTGACATTCTACGACAAGGGGCAGTACGCCATCGCGGAAACAATTCTTCGCCGCGCGATAGACACGCTCGATGCCGGCGACGACGAAAAGATCGGTGCGCTCTACTGGCTGGGCCGCTCCTGTGAGGCGCAGGAAAAGCGTGGCGCAGCCATCACGAGTTATGAGCGCGCACTCGCGGTGGATATCCGGTTCATGGATCTCAGTGAGCGCATTCGCCGCCTCGGCGCCGGGCAGCCGCAGTGAGCTTCCAGACCGCGCCCGTGAGCCTGGCCGCGTTGCAGGCACCGCTGCGCCCGCGGCTCGAGCACGTCCAGCGGGAGCTCCGGCGCATGGTCGCAGCGGACTTCGGCCTCATCACCGAAGTCAACGCGCACCTCTTGCAGATGCAGGGAAAGATGTTCCGGCCGACGCTCGTGCTGCTGGCGGACGAAGCGAGCGGCGCCGAGCCGGACCCGCGCGCCGTCACGCTCGCGGCCGTGGTTGAGCTGATCCACCTTGCGACGCTCGTACACGACGACTCGGTCGACCATTCGGTACTGCGTCGCGGCATGCCGACGATCAACTCGCTGTTCAGTCATCAGGTGTCGGTCATCATGGGCGACTACCTGTACTCACGCGCGGTCATCGAGCTGGTTCAGCTCAACGACCTCGAGCCGCTCCGCGTGCTGAGCCGCGTCACCAACGAGATGACGGTGGGGGAGATGCGGCAACTGCTGTCGCACGACCCGCTCGCCTTCACCGAGGACCAGTACGATCTGCTGATCCGGTCGAAGACGGCTTCGCTGCTCTCCGGTGCCTGCGAGGTCGGCGCGCTTCGCGCCGGGCCGTCGTCGCGCGCGGCGATTCGCCGCTTTGGCGACGCGCTCGGCATGGTGTTCCAGATCGTGGACGATCTGCTCGACTACACCGAAGACGAGGCGATGACGGGAAAGCCCTCCGGCCTCGATCTGCGCGAGCACAAGGCGACGCTGCCGCTGATCGCCGCGCTGCCGCGCATGGGCGACGCCGGGCGCCGGGAAGTGTCTCGCCTGATGCATGCCGAAGTGCCCACCGATGAGCAGATCGCTCGCGTGGTGTCGCTCGTGCAGGATGCGGGCGGCCTGAGCTACGCGCGCGAGCGTGCGCAACGCTTTGCGCAATCGGCGGAGGCCGAGCTGGACTCCCTGTCCCCCTCGCCGGCGCGCGATGCGCTCCGCGCGAGCATCACCTACGTGCTTGAACGGCGGCGCTGATGGCGAGCGGTCCCCACCGACCCGGGTTTTATCTCGGCGTGCTCGTCGCCGGCTTCATTTCCGGCGGATTTCTGACGTTCTTCTTCCGGCAGTGGCTGCCGGAGAGCGCGGCCAAGGCGTTCTTCACCAGCGCCTGGACGCCGACATTCGGCCCTGTCTCCGCCGACCTTCTGGTGCTAAACTTCACACTGGGACCCGTCGGGCTGCACGTGTCGCTCCTGAGCCTCATCGGAATCGTCGTTGCGTACCTGATCGCTCGTTCGCTTTTCTAGGAGGGACCCGTGGGCAACCTCGGCATATGGGAAATCCTGCTCATCATGGTGGTAGTGCTCCTGGTCTTCGGCGCCAAGCGTCTGCCCGAAGTCGGCGGCTCGATCGGGAAGGGGATTCGTGAGTTCAAGCGAAGCCTGACCGACACCTCCGACGCGATCATGGGCAACGACGACCCGAACCGGAGCACCATCGCGCCTCGGCATATGGACGCGCCGCCGCAGACGGGAACTCCGCAGAACTCCGGCGAGCCGAAGCGCCTGTCGGAGTAATGGCGCTGCCGGTCAGCAGACTCTGCCAAGTAGCAAAAGGGGCGCCCGATTGGGCGCCCCTTTAGAATTCCAGACGTTCCTGACCGAGGCGCGTCTCAGCTACCCACCGGCTGATTTTGGGACTGCGCCTGGTTCTGCTGCAGCACCTTCTCGCGATTGTCGACGATTGTCGCTTCGGCACGAAGCCCCGCAAGGTAGTTCCGTACGCGCTCCTGCCGGAGCCCCTGGATCATCTTCGTTCGGTAGTCGTCGAGCGTCTTGACGAAGGCGGCGGAGTCGGCCGGGGTGCGTTCAAGGACCCGCACGACGTACAGGCCGTCCTTCACGTCCAGCACATCGCTCTGCTTGCCGACAGGGACGCTGAATGCGGCGCCCACGATGGCTGGAATATCGAGCGGCGGGCTGAGGCGGGTAAACGGGCCGAACTCGCGGTGCACCAGCCGGAGCGCGGCGGCGGCTTGCGCCGGAGTGCTGCCTTCGCCGACGCGCTTCACGAAATCATTCGCGATCGCGCGCGCGGCGGCGCGCTTCTTTTCGTCGCGCACCACCGACTCCACCGAAGGGCGAATCGCGGCGAGCGTCGGGGTGCCGCCCGGCTGGACGCTATCCAGGCGGAAGACGTAGAACGCGTCGGGTGCTTCGACGAGTGAGCTGAGGTCGCCCGGCTTGGCGCGGAAGGCCCAGACGCCGGCGTCAGGCACGACGGTGCGGCCTGCCTGTGCGCGCGTGCCTTTCTGGACCGGGAGCGTGCGGCCGATGGGAAGCTTGAGCACACGGGCAATGGTATCGAGCGTGGCGCCGCTCGTCGCGGCGGTTGCGAGACGGTCCAGAGTATCCGCCGCGGCATCGAGCAGATCGCGATGGGTGCCCGCGACCTCGATCGGAATGAGGATATGCCGCGCCTTGGCCTTGTCGCCCGTACGGCTCGACACCTCGATGAGGTGGTAACCGAACTGCGAGAGTACCGGCGCCGACAGCGTGTTGAGCGGGATCGAAAAGGCGACCGAATCGAACGCCGGATCGAACTGCCCGCGGGTCCATTCACCGAGGTCACCGCCCCGGCTTCCCGAAACCGTGTCGGAGGA
>JBDTQV010000133.1:0-6058 GCA_039932015.1 Gemmatimonadota bacterium
CCGGCGGGCGCATCATCCTGCTCGACATTGCGGGTGCGCAGGTTCAGGTCGCACTGCCGACGATGCCTGGCCTGGGGATCGGCGACACTCTTTCGGTGTCGCTCGATCCCGGGCGCGTGGCAGTGGTGCGGGACTGAACGGGATGTTCGACGAATGGCTGCGTGGCTGGAAGGATCGACTGCTCGCGCGACCCGCCGCGTGGCTCGGCGGGACCTCGCCGGTTGCCGTGACGGTGATCGGGTTTCTGATCGGTGGCTGCGCGGTGGTGGCTCTGGCGCTCGGCTGGCGCGGCGTCGCGGTGGGATGCTGGCTTGCCAACCGAACCCTCGATGGGCTCGACGGCACGCTCGCCCGGCAGCGCGGGCGTACCAGTGACTTCGGCGCCTATCTCGACATCATGCTGGACTTCGTCATCTACGCGGCCATCCCGATCGTGCTCGTGCTGCGCGACCCGGTACACGCACGGACGGTGGCGGCGCTCCTGCTGCTGGCGACGTTCTATCTCAATGCCGCGTCGTGGATGTATCTGTCCGCGATACTGGAGCGGCGCGGACGCGGGGATTCGCTCACGGCAGTGGTGATGCCGCCAGGGTTGATCGGCGGCACCGAGACGGTCGTGTTCTACACTCTCTTTATGCTGCTGCCGAGTTTGGTGACGCCATTGTTTCTTGGCATGGCCGCGCTGGTCCTGGTGAACGTCATTCAGCGGCTCGTGTGGAGTGCTCGGCGGCTGTGACGCCTTGGACGGCGAGGTCGCCTACCGCCCCGCCCGCACCACCACTTCCCGCTTGAGCAACTTTTCCATCACGTCCGCCTTGCGCATTCCGCCCCAGCATTCGAGCGACAGATCGGCCTCGGCGAAGCGCGGCGCGACGGTGATGTCCAACCTGTCCGGCGTGAGCTCCGCCGTGAGCGACTCGACGATGGCGGTGTGACCGCGGTCGAGACCGTCGGCGATTCGCAGGAGCGCGCACAACCGGCGGACGATGCCGCGATCGTCGCTGCTGAGCGCGGCGAACTCCTCGTGGCTGCGCCGGGGGCGCGACTTCCGGTGGTAGCGGCTCACCAGTGCGACGATCACGCGGTCGTGCGCCGAGAGATTGAGACGGTCGGCGTGCATGATGAGCTGATAGCTGTGACGGTGGTGCCGGCGGTAGCTCACGATCTGCCCGACGTCGTGCAGCAGGCCGGCGATTTCCAGCAGCACCCGCTCCTCGGGGGCGGCGCCCAGCGCGGCGCCGATCTGGTCGAACAACTGGAGCGCGAGATGGCGCACGTGCTCCACGTGCCGTCGGTCCGATTGGCAGCGTTCCGCGAATTCACGCACAAGCCGGAGCGGATCCGATCGCCGTTCCATGCCCGCGCCGGTCATCTCGAGCAGCAGCCCTTCGCGCAATCCGAACGCGCTCACAGTGATCGCCCGCGCATTGGCGAGCGACAGCAGCTCGGCGCACACGGCGACGCCGGCGAGAATGATATCGGCGCGCTGCGGGTTGAGCCCCGCCACGGCGCGGCGCTGGTCCGGCGTCTTGGTCGCGAGCCACTCGAGAAGATGCTCGACTTCCGCGGTCGTGACCGTCAGGCCGTGCACCAGTTCCGGCACGGCGCCGCCGCGGCGCGCCGCCGCCATGCGTGCCAGGTTGGTAAACGTGCCGCCGGAGCCGATCACGCGCGCCGCCGTCCAGTCGCGGCCGGCGAGCTCGCGCTTGAGCTGCTTCCGGATATGGCTACGCAGCTTCCGGACGCCCGGGAGCGCGTCCCGCCTGCCAGTCAGGTACAGCTCGGTCAGCCGCACCGCACCGAGCGGGAGCGAGCGGGTGAGCTCGACGAGGCCGTTGACCGCGCCAATCAGCTCGAGGCTGCCGCCGCCGATATCGGCGACCAGCGCCCGGGTATCGTCGAGCGCAAAGTGATGCGCCACCGAGCGGTACGAAAGCGCCGCCTCGGTCTCCGCGTCGATGATGCGGAGGGGAATTCCCAGCTCTGTGCGGATGCGCTCGACAAACGCAGCGCCGTTGTCGGCTTCGCGTACCGCTGCCGTCGCCACCGCGGTCATACGGCTGACGCCGCGGCGCTCGCACACATCGCGCATGCGCTGAATGGCGGTCAACGCGCGATCCATCGCGGCGTCGTCGAGGCGCCCGGTGGTGGCGAGGCCCGTTGCGAGGCGCGGCTGGTCCTTCACCTCATCGATCACGCTCAGGCCGGTGGCCGGATCGTATTCGGCGACGAGCAAGCGGATCGAGTTCGACCCGACATCGAGCGCGGCGAGGCGCTCGTGCGGCTCCGGCGGGGCGGGCGCGCCGGACGTGGCGGCCAGGGGTGCGGAGCCCGCGACGGCGTCGCTCACGTGGGCGCGCCGGCCTCGACCGGCAATGCCTCGCCGCCGTCCTCGGCGTGGTGCTTGATGGACTTGCCCTCGACGAGGAAGACCACGTCTTCCCCGATGTTGGTCGCGAGGTCGGCAATGCGCTCGAGATTGCGGCTCACGAGGAAGAGATCCATTCCCGAGCCGATCGTGTGCGGGTCTTCCATCATGTGCGTCAGCAGGATCCGGAACACCGAGCGATGGAGCGCATCTACCTTGTCGTCCCGGCGGCAGACTTCGCGACCGGCGATGGCGTCGCCCCGAATGAATGCCTCGAGCGCATCGGACAGCATTTCGCGCGCGAGGCGCGCCATCTCGACCACCTCGGGCTCGGGCGTGATGGGCCGGGTCTGGAGCAGGCGCTGGGTGGATTCCGCGATGTTGACCGCGTGATCGCCAACCCGCTCGAGATCGTTGGCGATCTTGAGCGCGCAGGTGAGCATCCGGAGATCGCGCGCCATCGGCTGCTGCAGCGCGAGCAGGTTGATGCACTGCTCCTCGATCTCCACTTCCATCGTATCGATGATGTGATCGCCGGCGATCACCTGCGCGGCCTTGACGCTGTCACGGTCGAGCAGCGCGTCCACGGCAAGTCCGAGCGCGGCTTCCGCCTCGCCCGACATGGTGAGCAGGCGGACCTTGAGGTCGCTCAGCTCCTCATGGAAATGGCGTCGTGCTTCGCCGGTCATCCGAATCTCCCGGTGATGTACGCTTCGGTGCGCTCGTTGGCCGGTGCCGTGAACATGCGGTGCGTGTCGGCGTACTCCACGAGTAGCCCGGCCTCGAAGAAGGCGGTGTAGTCGGAGACGCGCGCGGCCTGCTGCATGTTGTGTGTGACGATCACGATGGTGTACTCCCGCTTGAGCTCAAAGATAAGCTCCTCGATTTTCTGGGTGGCGATCGGATCGAGCGCCGACGCGGGCTCGTCCATCAGCAGCACCTGCGGCTGGTTGCCCAGGGCGCGCGCGATGCAGAGGCGCTGCTGCTGGCCACCGGACAGGCTGGTGCCCGGCGCGTTCAGCCGGTCCTTCACCTCGTCCCATAGTGCCGCCTGCTTGAGACAGTGCTCGACGAGCTCCGGCACATCCCGTTTGGGCACCAGCCGATTGAGTACCGGGCCAAATGCGACGTTGTCGTAGATCGACCTGGGAAACGGATTGGGGCGCTGGAAGACCATGCCGACCCGCTGTCGCAGCGTCACCAGATCCATCGATGAGGCGAAAATCGATTCCCCTTCGACGCGGATGTCGCCGCTGTAGCGATGCCCCGGATACAGATCGTTGAGCCGGTTGATCGACCGGAGGAAGGTGCTCTTGCCGCAGCCGGACGGACCGATGATCGCGGTAACGGCGCGCGGCCGGACCGCGAAGTCGAGGCCCTTGATCACCTCGCGCGGTCCGTAGGCAAATCGGAAGCCCGAGACTTCGATCGCGGGTTTGGCGCGCTCACTCGCCTGCATACTGGTTGGCGAGGCGGCCGGGTTCGGCACGGCGCGCGGCGGTAATGCGCGAGGACCTGATGGAGGGGTCATGGTGGTCATCCGAACCGTCCGGTGATATAGGCCTCGGTGCGCTCTTCCCGAGGGGCAGTGAAGATGCGCCGCGTGGGCCCGGTCTCGACCATCTCGCCGATGTAGAAGAAGGCGGTGGCGTCGGACACGCGTGCGGCCTGCTGCATGTTGTGCGTGACGATGATGATGGTGAACGACTTCTTCAGGTCGAACAGCAGCTCCTCGATGCGCTGCGTGCCCTGCGGGTCGAGCGAGGCCGTCGGCTCGTCGAGCAGGATCACTTCCGGCGCCGGCGCGATCGTGCGCGCGATGCAAAGCCGCTGCTGCTGGCCACCGGAAAGCGCCATCGCACTCCCCTTGAGCCGGTCCTTCACTTCGTCCCAGAGCGCCGCCTGGGTCAGGGAACGCTCGACCACTTCATCCAGCGCCGCGCCGCGCACTTTTCCGACCGGATTCGACACTCGAAGCCCCGCCGCCACGTTGTCGTAGATCGACATCGTGGGAAACGGCGTCGGCTTCTGGAAGACCATGCCGATGCGCCGGCGGAGCTGCATCGCGCTCACCTTCGACGCGTAAACATCCTCCCCATCGAGCAGCACGCGTCCCTCGACCGAAGCACCTTCGGTGAGCTCGTGCATCCGGTTGAGCGATCGCAGGAACGTCGACTTTCCACAACCGGAGGGCCCGATGAGCGCGTGCACCTCGTGCGCCGTAAAGGCGAGCGAGACCTTCCTGATCGCCTCGAACGTGCCGTAGCGCGCCGTCAGCGACTCGGTCGCGACGTGCGCCTTGCCGGCGGCGGACGGCGCTGCGGTCGCAGCAGCCGTCGCGGGCAGCGCCACCGCAGCGTCAGCCATGTCGCGCACTCCGCCCGATGGTGAGCCGTGCCGCGAGGCTCAGGACGAAGACCACGAGGATCAGCACCAGCGCCGAGGCCCAGGCGAAGCGATGCCATTCCTCGTATGGTCCCGTCGCGTAGGTGAACACCGTGAGTGGCAGCGCGGCCATCGGCTGGTTCAGCTGCGTGCTCATGTACTGGCTGCCGAGTGCCGTGAACAGGAGCGGTGCGGTCTCACCCGCGATGCGCGCGACGGCGAGCATGCTGCCGGTCACGATGCCGGGCAGTGTGGAGCGAACGACGACGCTCAGCGTGGTTCGCCAGCGCGGATAGCCGAGCGCGAGTGCCGCCTCGCGGAGCGAGTTGGGCACCAGCTTGATCATTTCCTCGGTGGTCCGGAGCACCATCGGAATCATCAGCATCGCCAGCGCGGCGCTTCCGGCAAAGGCGGAGAAGTGCTTCTGCCGCGCCACGATGATGGCCCAGGCAAAGACGCCGATGACGATCGACGGCGTGCCGTTGAGGACGTCCGCGACGAACCGCGTGACCCACGTGAGCCGGCTCGACCGATACTCCGCGCAATAGATCCCGCCGGCGATGCCGATCGGCAGCCCGATCAGAGACGCCATGCCGACGATGAGCAGCGTGCCGACGATCGCATGCGAGACGCCGCCGCCGACTTCACCGGCCGGCACTGGCGTCCGGGTGAAGAACGCGACATTGAGACTGCTCGCGCCCTTGATCACGAGCGTCGCCAGAATGAACACGAGCGGCAGCACCGCGATCACGACCGCCGCGATCATGAGTGCCACCATGAAGTTGCTCTTGGCCCGGCGCATTGCGCGGCGGCGCGCGCCCGGCAGCGCGGCCGCGGTCACAGGGCACTGCTCCCGGCGCCGGACCCGCGCGCGACACGCCAGATCAGGAGCCGTGCGCCGGCGTTCACGATCACCGTCACGGCAAAGAGTACCAGCGCGACGTACGCCAGTGCGGAGAGGTGAATGTTGCCCACTGCTTCGGCAAATTCATTCGCGATCGCGGCCGCCATCGTGTATCCGGGTGCGAACAGCGACGTCGCGATCTCGTGACGGTTGCCGATCAGCATCGTCACCGCCATGGTCTCGCCGAGCGCCCGGCCAAGGCCGAGAATGACGGCGCCGATGATGCCCGAGCGCGCGTACGGTACCACCGCAGTCATCACCGCTTCCCATCGCGTGGCGCCGAGGCCGAGCGCCGCCTCGCGCTGGCTGTGGGGCACTGCGAGCAGCACTTCGCGCGAGACCGACATGATGTACGGCATGACCATGATCGCGAGAATGATTCCGGCGGCGAGCATCGACGG
>JBDTQV010000134.1:0-6033 GCA_039932015.1 Gemmatimonadota bacterium
GCAAACTCGGGACGACTGGCCTCGAACAGCAGGATGCCGACGGTGCCTTCCTCGTCCTTGAGCGGCAGATACAGGCCGCTCCGCGCATCGTCCGCCTCAAGGTCCTGCCCGAAGATCTGCACCATCTGCCGTTCGGCGTCCGATGCGGGATCCTCGCGGTCTACCATGTAGAACGATTCGCCGTGGCCGGCCACCCACGCGGCACGGGCCGCGAGGTCGAGGACCTTCGGATCCTTCGGGTTGATGGTTTGCTGGCCGGCGACGGCGCGGATGTCGCAGATTCCCTTGTCGTAGAGCGCCACGGCGGCGCGATCGAACGAGAGCGCGCGGGCCGAAAGGTTGACCACCGAGCGGAGAACGCGATCGAGGTCCAGCGTGGCGGTAATTTCGCGGCTGATTTCGAGAAGGAGCGTGAGATCCGCGGCGCGGGAGTCGGCGTGGCGCGCCTCGGCATCGGCAAGGGACGCGGCCGCGAGGGGAGCGAGATCACGCAGGAGCGCGCGGTCGGCGGCGGTGAACGGCTCGCGAGCGGTACCCGCCACTACTTCGACCATGCCGAATACGCGGCCGGGGGATGCAAGTTGCTCGCTTAGCCCACGGGCGTCGGGCTCCGCGTCTGCGACGCCAACATCATCGGTCGCCGCATCGGTGCGCATGTCGCCGACCGCTGGGCCACCGACCGGTCCGGCGGTTGCCCGGCAGCGGAGCCCGTCGCCGGCATCCATCCAGATGACGGCCAGATCAGCACGAAGCGCCGACCGCACCTGCCCGCAGACGAGCGCGAGCACGGCGTCCATTTCGTGCGAGCCGCCGAACACGAGCGCGCTTTCGTAGAGCACGCGAAAATGATCGTGCTGCTCTCGCGACGCCGGGGCCGCGGCGGTCATGTCGCCGGAGATGGTCGTCACAGGTCTCGGGGCTGACGAGGTATCGAATGGGATTGGCTGTGCCGTGCCAACATGCGGCTGATTTGACGATCCCGCAACCGCTTGCGTTGGAGGGGCCGAGCTGCTTCAGGTCGGTTCATGGAAAACGGACGGGCGCCGGAACCAGCTCCGGCGCCCGCCCCAACCATCACCGCGTCCGAAATGTCTACTCGAACACCGTCCGCGGAGCGATCCGCTGCTCGAGCTCTTCCACCGTCAGCTCGATCGCTTCAGCATTCTTGCCGGTGGCCTCGGCGACCTGAGCCTTCTGGTCCGGGGTGAGCGCGATACGGAGGTGCTGCTTCTCGTCGGCCATGATCAGATCCTTGTCAAATGTGAAGTGCGGAGTGCCGGCGATTGTGCTAGAACGCCGCCGTGCGCGGTGCGATCCGCTGCTCGAGCTCTTCCACGGTCAGTTCGACCGCTTCGACCGTCTTGTTGGTGCTCTTCGCCAGCTCGGCCTGCTGTTCCGGCGTGAACACCAGCTTGACGTTCTCGTCCTTGTTCATCATGGTCATGCTCCTGGTCAGGTATGAATGGCAGTGGCTGCCGAAATCAGAGCGGCGTGACCATCGCCGGGGCGATGCGCTGCTCGAGCTCTTCGACGCTCAGCTCGATGGCGTCGATCGTCTTGCCCGTGCTCTTCTCGAGCTGTGCCTTCTGGTCTGCGGTGAACTCGATCTTCACGTTCTTCTGGTCGGCCATGGTCTGCTCCGTTGTGGGCGCCGGCAGGCGGCGGTGGTGTGTCAACGACCTGGAGCGAGTCTAGGGCGCTTGCGTGAAAAAATCGTGAAAAACCTCCGGGTGAAACGCGTGAAACGCCCAGACACCGTGAAATTTGCCGACCCGTCGGCCGCGCTACCGTGAATTTTGCGTGAATTGCGGGATATTGTGCGATCTGGTGGATGGGTTACCTTGGCAAATCCACTCGCCCCCCTTCCGGGAGGTCGAACGAGCTCCTACGCGCTGCACCTCATCGGTCCGCCCGGCCTTTCCCTCGATGGGGAGGCCGGCATCGCGGCGCGCATGGGCGGCAAGGAACTGGCGCTGCTCGCCTTCCTCGTGCTCGAGCCTGGGTCGCACGGCCGGGAAGAGCTGGCAGCGCTGCTCTGGGGTGAATCGTCCGACAACGATGCACGCGCGTCGCTGCGCCAGGTGCTGAAGCACCTGCGCGAGGCGATCGGCCCAGTGCTCCATGTCGAACGCAACTGGGTGCGGCTGGATCCATCGCTCAGTTGTGATATCGTCGAATTCCGAAAGGCCGCGGCGAGCGATCCCGCCGCCGCGGCCGCTTTCGACATTCCCCACGCGCTCGGCTCATTCAGCGTGCGGCATGCTCAGGGCTTCGACGAGTGGCTGGAGCGGACCCGCGGCCAGCTCATGCGCGAGTACCACGACGTGCTTGCCGCAGTCGGCCGAGATGCCCTCGCCAGGCACGCGTGGCGCGACGCGCTGCAGGCCGCAGACCGCTGGCTGGCGACGGATTCCCTGTCCGAAAGTGCGGTCCGGCTCGCGGTGGAGTCGACGTACCTGTCCGGCGACCGGCGCGGCGCACTGGCCAGATTTACCGAATACCGCGCGACCCTCCTGCGCGAGACCGGCGACAGCCCGGGCCGCGCGCTGCTCGCATTCGTCCGGCGAATCGAGACCGACGGCCCGGACGCCGCTTCCAATGACGCCCAATCGCATCCCACCAGCTGGTACGCGAGTTCGCCCCCGTTGCAAGCGGCGCTGGTCGAGCGTGACGCCGAGTGGCAGACGCTCACGCGCGCATGGAAATCGCTCGCGAACGACCGCGGCGCCATCGTCGTCATCGATGGAGAGGCCGGCGCCGGCAAGACCCGGCTGGCCGATGAATTCCTTCGCTGGGTCAACGCCGAAGGCGGCTGCGTCCTTCGCGGCCGCGGCTACGGCGGCCGGGCCGGCGTACCATATGGCGCACTCGTCGAAGCGTTGCGGGAAGCGGTGAACGACCCGGCAATCGGCGGCACTGCGCCGGATTGGCTTGCGGAAGTCGCGCGCCTGCTCCCCGAGCTCCGCCAGCGATTCCCCGGGCTTCCGCCTGCGGCACCGGTCGTAGGCCCCATGCAGGGAAATCGCCTCTACGAAGGCGTCGCGCAGATCCTCCTCACGCTCGCGGCGGAGCAGCCGGTCGTCGTGGCGATCGATGACCTGCATTGGTGCGACGAGGATGCGTGCAGCCTCCTCATGTTCCTCATCCGGCGCCTCGAGCGCGCGCCGGTGCTATGGCTCGGCATGCTGACGCTGGGTGAGCTCGATCGGGACGCCCCGGCGGCGCGCCTCTCACGGGTGTGGCGCACCAAGCAGCAGGCGGTGTCGGCGACGCTGGGCGCGCTCACCGCCGACGGCGTGTGGGCTCTCGTCCGCGAGCTCGGCCGGCTGGAGGAGTCCGAGGAAGCCACCGGTTTCGCACGCCGGTTGCACGAGGTGACGGGCGGCAATCCCTTCTACGTCCACGAGCTGCTCAAGACGCTCTTCGCGCGCGACGTGCTGCGGGAAGATGAGACTTCCGGGGCGTGGATACTTCCGGCCGGCGCGCATACGGACGGCGCGCTGGAGGTGCCGATGTCGCGTTCGGTCCACGATGCCATCGCCGAACGGGTCGAGCGCCTGCCGGACGTGGCGCATGACGTACTCGTCACCGTCGCGGTGGCCGAGACGGGCTGCGATACGGAGGTGCTGTCGCACGTGCACAGCGTGTCGCGGCTGCACGCGGCGGCCATCGGCGATGCGCTCGTCGAGCGCCGCCTGCTGATTGAGGAAGACGACCAGTATCACTGCGCCCATTCGGTGATCGGGCGGGTGGTGCGAGACGGGCTCTCTCCATCGCGCCGCCGTGAAGTGCACCGGGCACTGGCACTGACGCTCCAGATGCTGGGCGATGTCGCCGGTGGGGCGGCACGGCCGGCGGACATCGCGCGGCATGCCGATCGGGGCGGCGAAACGGCACTTGCCTATCGCGCCGCGCTCGCCGCCAGCCGCGCCGCGCACGAACGGTTCACCCGGGAAGAGGCACTGAGCTGGCTCGACCAGGCGGCGAGCTACGCCCGGAGCCCCGACGAAGCGTCCGAAGTCAATCGCCTGACGGCACTCCTCGTCGATAGCGCGGCAGACGCCTGAATTGCCTCAGCTGACCGCCGCGGCCCGCGGCGCCGGCTCGATGTCCACCGCGATGCCGCGCCACTTCCCCTGATTGAATCGCAACACGCTCAGCAGACAGCGTGTCGCGTGGCCCGCGAGAATTGCCAGCCAGATGTGCAGGGCCTGCAGGGTGCCGGTCTCCCGAATCGCGAAACAGATCCCGAGCGGAACCAGTACCTGTGATACGATCGAGATATAAAGGGGGCTTCGGGTATCGCCGGTGCCCTGCAGCCCGCCGGTGTACGTGAGCGCGACGGCGATGAACAGCCCGGAGACGCCAAGCACGTGCAGGAGCTGCGTGCCGATCTCCACCACCGCCGGCTCGTTCATGCCGAAGATGGCGAGCAGTTGGCGGGGAAGGAGCATGAACACGAGCCCAAGCGCCGCCGCGACGCTGCCGCCCAGCCGAGCGGCGATGTGCACCGACTTTGCCGCGCGGTCGGGCTTGCCGGCTCCCAGATTCTGCCCCGCCACTGCCGCGGCAGCGCCCATGAGCCCCACCGACGTCCACGTGATCAGCGAGAAAAGCTGCGTATAGCAGACAGCGTATGCGGCCTGCGCCGCGGCGCTCTGCGGCAGCCCGCCGATGAACGACAGCATGAGAATGCCGCCGATGTTCATCGCGATGCCCTGAATGCCGGTCGGCAGCCCGAACCGGAACAGCGCCCGGATGACCTGCCAGTCCGGCGCAAAACTGCCGCCGCGGGGAAAGGAAACCACCCACCCACCGCGCCACAGCTTGATCAGCGAATAGCCGGACACGATGCCGGATGCGATCATCGTCCCCATGGCGGCGCCGCGCGTGCCGAATGCCGGGATCGGACCCAGGCCGCGGATCAGCACGAGGTTCAGCGCGATGTTCAGCAGCGTGAGCGCAATGCCCAGTCGCATGGGCGTCCGCGCGTCGCCGGCGGAACGCAGTGCGCCGCCCAGCATGAAGAACACCATCATGCCGCTGCTGAACAGGAACATGATCCGGAGAAACGGCAGCGCCTCCGCTTTCACGGCTGGCGCCGCGTTGACCAGATCGAGCAGCGTGGGCGACAGAAAGTAGCCGAGCGGCGCCATGATCAGCACCGACAGTCCGATGGCTGTGATGAACGCCTGATAGACCGTACGATTGACCTTCGCTTCATCGCCGGCACCGGCAAAGCGCGCGACGAGCACGCTCATGCCGGTGAAGAGCGACGTGATGAAAATGATCACCACCAGAAAGATCTGCCACGCGACGCCGATCGCCGCATTGCCCTTGAATCCAACGAGGTGGCCGACGAGGATGTGATCGATGATTCCCTGGAGCCCGCCGATGATGTTGGTAAGCATCGTGGGCCACGCGATTTTCCAGACCGACCGGACCAGCGGTCCGTCCACGATCGATCGATCATAGCGGGCCGCGTTCGGGGCCGGCGTGGCGGACGCTTCTGGCGCGCCAGGCGCCCGGAGCGCCCGACGCACGGCCGTTTTCTTCTTCACGCCGCGAGCGCGTCCGCGAGTGCCACCACCGTAAGCGGCGAGCATCCCTCGAGCCGGTTGTTCACCAGGATATACGCGTCGCCGTCCACACCGAGCGTCGCCTTGGCGAGCCTGACGATGTCGGCCCGCACTTCGGGCTGGGGGTCACGAATACAGTCGAATGGATCGAAGGCTTCGCGCGAGTCGGCGTAGGTGCGCCCAGGCCGCATCAACGCCCGGCATACGGTAAACGGTGCCGTGATCGACCCCTCGAGATCGAGCTGCTCGCCAATGGATGGCATGTGCGTCCAGGAGTTGAAGCAGTGCGCCACGTCGTGCTCGCGCAACACCGCAAAATACGCAGGCGTCAGAAACTCGGCGTTTCGGATCTCGACGGCATATCGCGCATCGCGCGGCAGTTGATCGAAGAATGCGTCGAGCATCGTCGCGAGCGTGTCCGGCGATACTTTCGCCGCGCGAGGAATCGATTGCA
>JBDTQV010000135.1:0-5972 GCA_039932015.1 Gemmatimonadota bacterium
ATCAGATTGGCGCGCTTGTACGTCGCGAACCGGCGCGCGAAGCCGATCGTGAGCGCGTTGGGATCGAGCAGTGTGCCCGCGCCGACCACGTGCGCCGCCTCGCGCCAGCGGTCGGCAAACCGCCAGCGCGCATCTTCGCGAATCAGGCGGAAGAGTGCGTTCTTCGTCTCGCCGTGCGCCGCCCAGAGCGCGGCGCCATCGAGCCGGAGGACCTGGTCCCACATCCGCGGGTCATCGGGCCGGCGCGACCAGCCGGGTCCGAGCAGCTCATCGAGCAGCTGCATGACCGGTGTCGCCATCCAGGTCTCGAGATGCACGCCGTTCGTGACGTGGCCGATCGGCACCGCTTCAGCGGGCCGGTCGGTCCACAGGCCCTGCCAGAGATGGCGGGAAACCTGGCCGTGCCGCCGCGAGACACCGTTGATGCGCGAAGACAGCCGCATCGCGGTGACGGTCATGTGGAACAGATTGGGCTGTCCGGGATACTCGCCGAGCGAGAGCAGCGTCTCGCGGTCCATCCCCATCTGATCCCACACGGGGCCGGCCACCCGCTCGATTTCATCGAACGAGAAGAAGTCGTGGCCGGCCGGGACAGGTGTGTGCGTGGTGAAGATGCTGCTGCCGCGGACGTGTGCAATCGCGGCTTCACGCGACTCGCCGCCGACAATGCGCTCGCGCAGCCGCTCAACAAGCATGAACGCCGCATGCCCTTCATTCGCATGCCAGACGGCGGGGTCGATGCCCATCGCGCGCAGCACCCGCACGCCGCCGACGCCGAGGATCCATTCCTGGCGGAGCCGCATGTCGGGGCCGCCCGCGTACAAATTGTTCATGAGGCCGCGATCGTCCTCGTGGTTCACCTCGAGATTGGTGTCGAGGAGATACACGGGCACTCGGCCCACCATCAGTCGCCACGCGCCGACATGCACCGGGCGCCCGGATGTTTCGACCACGGTCACGAACGCCTCGCGGTTCGGTCCGGTGAGGCGCACGAGCGGGGTCGAGCTGATGGCGAACCCCTGATCGCTGTCTTCCTGCCATCCATCGAGGCGAAGCTGCTGGTCGAAGTAGCCCTTCTGATACATCAGCCCGACGCCGACGAGCGGCACGCCAAGGTCCGACGCGGATTTGCAGTGGTCGCCGGCGAGCACGCCGAGGCCACCGGAGTAAATCGGCACGGAGCTGTGCAGACCGAACTCCGCGCAGAAGTACGCGATCGGCCGGTCGCGCAGCTCGCCGTAATTCTGCACGAACCACGTGTCGTCGGCCCGCGTGTCGCGGCGCATCTGCTCCATGACGGAGTCGTACAGCGTGAGGTAATCGGGGTCGCTCGCGCAGGCGGCGATGCGCGCCGGATCGACTCGCCGCAGGAGCTCGAGCGGGTTGTGGCGCATCTGGTGCCAGAGCAGCTCGTCGATCGCGCGGAAGAGGGCACGCGCGTCCCGGCTCCAGCTCCAGGAGAGGTTCATGGCCAGCGCGGCGAGACCTTCGACGCGCGCGGGCAGATACGGAATGCGCTGATCGGCGTTCAGATCGCGATTCAATGGACGAGCTTCTTGTACTTGATCCGGTGTGGCTGGTCCACCGACGCGCCCTTCCGTTTGTGGTAATCCGCGGCGTACTCCTGATAGTTCCCTTCGTACCATACCACTTCGCTGTCGCCTTCGAACGCGAGAATGTGGGTGGCGACCCGATCGAGGAACCAGCGATCGTGGCTGATCACCACGGCGCATCCGGCGAAGCCGAGCAGCGCTTCCTCGAGCGCACGCAGCGTATCGACGTCGAGATCGTTCGTCGGCTCGTCGAGCAGGAGGAGGTTGCCACCGCTCTTGAGCACCTTCGCAAGATGGAGGCGGTTGCGCTCGCCGCCGGACAGATCCTTCACGCGCTTCTGTTGATCGGCGCCGCGGAAGTTGAAGCCGGCGGCGTAGGCACGCGCGTTGATCGTGCGCTTGCCGAACTGGAGCTGGTCCTCGCCGCCGGAGATTTCCTCGTACAGCGTCTTGCCGCCGTCGAGGGTATCACGGCTCTGATCGACGTAGGCGATCTCAACGGTCGAGCCGACGGTCAGTGTCCCGCTGTCCGGCTGCTCCTGGCCGGTGATCATCCGGAACAGCGTCGTCTTGCCGGCGCCATTGGGACCGATCACGCCGACGATGCCGCCACGCGGGAGCGAGAAGTTGAGATTTTCGAACAGCAGCCGGTCGCCGTACCCCTTGGAGACCTTCTCCGCGATGACGACCTCGTCACCCAGGCGCGGCGGCACCGGAATCGAGATTTCCGTCGAGCCTTCAAGCTGCCGCTCGGCTTCGGCGCGCAGCTCCTCGTAGGCGGTGATGCGCGCCTTGCTCTTGGCCTGCCGCGCGCGGGGCGACATTCGGATCCAGTCGAGCTCGCGCGCGAGCGTGCGCTGCCGCGCGGATGCCTGCTTTTCCTCCACCGCGAGCCGCTGCTGCTTCTGATCGAGCCACGCCGAATAGTTGCCCTCGTACGGCATGCCGGCGCCGCGATCGAGTTCGAGAATCCAGCGGGCCACGTTATCGAGGAAGTAGCGGTCGTGCGTGACGGCCACGACCGTGCCTGGGAAATCGGCGAGGTATCGCTCCAGCCACCAGACGCTCTCGGCGTCGAGATGGTTGGTGGGCTCGTCGAGCAGGAGCATGTCGGGTTGCTCGAGAAGCAGGCGGCAGAGCGCGACGCGGCGCCGCTCGCCACCGGAGATTTTCGTCACGTCCGCGTCGCCGGGTGGAAGCCGCAGCGCATCCATCGACATGTCGACCTTGTGGTCGAGCTCCCAGAGGCCGAGCGCGTCGATGCGGTCCTGAAGATTGCCCTGCTTGTCGAGGAGGCGCGTCATCTCGTCGTCCTCCATCGGCTCGGCGAAGCGCGCGCTGATCGCATTGTACTGATCGAGCACCGCCTGCTGCTCGCGCACGCCGTCCATCACGTTCGCGCGCACGTCCTTCGCGGGGTCGAGCTGCGGCTCCTGCGGCAGATAGCCGATGCGCGTGCCGGGCAGTGGCCGCGCCTCGCCGACGAAGTCCTGGTCCACCCCGGCCATGATGCGGAGCAGGGTACTCTTGCCCGCGCCATTGGAGCCGAGGACGCCGATCTTGGCGCCGGGATAGAACGAGAGGTAGATCCCCTTGAGGATCTCCTTGCTGGGGGGCACGACCTTTCTGAGGTCGCGCATCGTGAAAATGTATTCGCCGGCCATAGAGCGAGAAGATAGACGCGGCGCGGGAAATTATGAACCACCGGAAAACGAAAGAGGCGCCCAGCGGGGCGCCTCTTGTACGTCGAGCGGGAAAGGTCAGCTCAGGTGCTTGTTCACCATCCGCGTCATGTCGAACATCGAAACCTGCGCCTTGCCGCCGAAAATCGGGCGGAGGTTGTCATCGGCGTTGATCATGCGGCGGTTCTTCGCGTCCTGCAGGCCCTTCCGCTTGATGTACGCCCAGAGCTTCTTGGTGACTTCGGTGCGCGGAATCGGCGTGCTGCCGACCACGTTGCTGAGCTGCGCCGACGGCTGCATCGGCTTCATGAACGCCGCATTCGGCGTACGCTTGGCACCGGACTTCTTCGCCGCCTTCTTCGCGGTCTTCCGCGCAGCGGGCCGCTTCGCCGCTTTCTTCGTGGTCTTCTTGGCCGACTTCTTTGCGCCCGACTTCTTCGCGCCCGACTTCTTCGCGGTCTTCTTCTTTGTGGCTGCCATCGCGATCCTCCCTGAGGGGTGAGAGCGGTGCGTACCTCCGAAGACTGCCGTACCCGACGCGTCCCAAACTAAGGCACTGCGCCGCAGTTGCAATAGGGAAAATGGCGTTTTCCCCTCTGAAAACGATTGTACATCCCTCTGCAACGCCCGGGAACGAGCATTTTTCTGCCGGCGCAACGTCGATGGCGGAGGGCGTGCGGGCTATCGCCGGGCGACGCACGGGCATACTTATTCCATCACGAATCAGCCACTCGACGAGGTCATAGCCATGCACATCCGCCCCTGTTTTCGCTCGTGTACGGTGTCAATCGTCGTGTTGTCAGCCGCGCTCGCATCCAGCGCGCAGCTCGCCGCCCAGCGCGCGGGAGCGCGCACCGCCAGCGGCGCCGCGTGCGAAACCGACAACGGCGGACTCGTAGTGCCGAGCGGGTTCTGCGCCGTCACGGTCTCCCGCAATCTCGGTCCCGTGCGCCAGATGGTGGTCGCGCCGAACGGCGATCTGTACGCCGCCGTGAGTTCCGTGGCCAACGCCGGTGCCGGCGGGGTCGTTGCGTTTCGCGATACGACCGGAGACGGACGCGCCGACATGCGGGCCGAGTTTGGCCCCGGCGGCGGCAACGACGTCAAGCTGCACGATGGGTATCTCTATTTCGCGCTGAACAACCGCGTGGTGCGTTGGAAGCTCACGCCGGGAAAGCTCGAGCCGGACGGTCCCGAGGAAACGGTGGTCAGTGGGCTGCCGGTCGGCGGCGATCATGTCGCCAAGAGTCTGGTATTTTTGGGCGACACGATGATCGTCAACTTCGGCAGTGCGACGAACAGCTGCCAGGAGACCGACCGGCTGCCCGCCTCGCGGGGACACGATCCCTGCCGCGAGCTCGACGAGCGCGCGGGACTCTGGGCCTTCGCCGCGTCGCGCACCGGGCAGACCCTCGCCGACGGCGCCCGCTACGCGACCGGACTGCGCAATGCGATGGCGCTCGCGGTCGAGCCGTCGAGCGGGCTGCTCTACGCCGGCGTGCACGGCATGGATCAGCTCAGTCAGAGCTGGGGTTTCAGCAACGAAGTCAACGCGAACAACCCAGCCGAACTGTTTGCGCAGGTCCGGCGCGGCCAGAACTACGGATGGCCGTACTGCTACTTCAGCAACCAGTATGACAGGATGGTCACAGCGCCGGAGTACGGTGGCGATGGGAAGCGCGATGACCGGTGCGGCGGCGTCTCGCGTCCGGTGATCGCGTTTCCCGGTCACTGGGCGCCAATGGCGCTCGCGTTCTACGCCAGCGCCGCGTTCGGAGCGAAATACCGGAACGGCGCGTTCATGGCGTGGCACGGGTCGTGGAATCGGGCGCCGCTGCCGCAGGAAGGCTATCGCGTGGTGTTCATCCCGTTCGCACACGGCAAACCAGTCGGAACCTACGTGACGTTTGCCACCGGCGGGGGAGGGCCGACTGCGCTCAGGGCCAGCGGTGTCGCCGTCGGGCCCGACGGCGCGGTGTACATTTCAGCCGACCGCAACGGCAAAATCTGGAAGGTGGTAAAGCGGTAGTCACCAAGCGGAGGTGTGGATGCATCGAACCAGGATCGCAGGGCTCGCGACGCTCAGTGCGGTGGCGGTGCTCGTGGGCACGGCACGAGCGGCCGAGGCGCAGAGCACGGCACCGGCACCCGTTCCGCTCGCCGTCGGAGAGATGGCGCCGGACTTCACGCTGCCGTCCGCCACGGCAGACGGCGCGGCCGGACTCGTCTCGCTCCGCTCATTGCGCGGCAAGACCATCGTCCTGGCGTTCTTCTTCAAGGCACGGACCAAGGGCTGAACAGTTCAAATGGACGCGTACCGTGATCAGTACGCGCAGCTCTTCAGGTCAGGCAAGAAGAAGCACAATGTCGTCCTGCTCGCCATCAGCACGGATTCGGTGGCGGCGCTCGCCTCGTGGGCGCACGATGCGAAGTATCCGTTCCGGTTCGCCAGCGACTCGGCGGGTGTCGTCGGGCGGCAGTATGGTGCGTTCAACGAGCGGTATCAGCTCGATACCCGAACACTTTTCGTGATCGATCAAAAAGGCAGGATTGCGTATCGCGCGGCGCCGTTTCGCGAAGTCGATCCGATGGCGTACTCCGAGCTGTCGGCCGCGCTGGATTCGATCGTACCGGGACGCATGAAGCACTGAGCGAAGGCAGCACCCGCACGTCAGTGAGCGCGCGGCATCGCCCGTTCCACCGCTGCAAGCGTCGCCTCGATCTCGACTGGCGGATT
>JBDTQV010000136.1:0-5961 GCA_039932015.1 Gemmatimonadota bacterium
GTGATTGCGGCAAGGGAGTCACGAAACCGGGCCAGCGCCGCACGCTCGGCCGGCGCCTGACCGCTGGCGTTCGCGGCGCTGAGCACCAGGGCGACGCCCGCTCCGACCCACGATTTCATGACTTGGCCTCGGTCCGGTGTATGTTTGCGGAGACGACCGCCGGGGCCAAACGATGACCGAAACCACCCGCTTTCACGAGACCAACCTCTGGTCGACCCCGATCCGGGACCTCGGCCTGCAGATCGCGGGCACCCGGCTGGAGCCGATCGTGGCCGAGTTCGAGGCCGAGCTCATGACGGCCGGGATCCGGCGCCTCAAGCCGCGCTTGTATCTCTCGACCGAATGGGGTGTGCCGTTCGAGACCACCGCGATCGCGGTGCCGTTCTATCTCGCACGCGCCGACCTGACCGCGTT
This sequence comes from Gemmatimonadota bacterium, assembly GCA_039932015.1. Lineage (GTDB taxonomy): Bacteria > Gemmatimonadota > Gemmatimonadetes > Gemmatimonadales > GWC2-71-9 > JAICUF01. The sequence goes on from JBDTQV010000136.1 coordinate 415, forward strand.
GCAGGCGGAGCGCGTGGGCCATGTCGAAGGGTTCAACCGCGCCGACATTCTGCGGTACCTGCGGCACGAGATGGGGCATGTGGTGAACTATGCCTACCGGCTCTACGATAGTGAGGAGTGGGTGACGCTGTTCGGCTCGATTACACAGCCGTACGAGGACGAATATCATCCCGAGCCGTTCAGCCGCCGGTATGTCCGGCACCTTCCCGGCTGGTACGCACAGAAGCATCCGGACGAGGACTGGGCCGAAACGTTCGCCGTGTGGATGACCCCCGGGTATGACTGGCACGCCGAATACGGCGGCTGGCCGATCGCCATCGCGAAACTCGACTACTGCGATCGCGTGATGGCGGAGCTCGCTGACGCCGACCCGCTCGTCACCGACGACGAGCTCGACGAAGATGTAGGCGAGCTCGAATACAGCGTAGAGCAGTTCTATGGCTCGTCGTCCGCCGTAGGCGGCGATCTGCCGCCGGGACTGGATGGTGCGCTACAGGCCATCTTCGACGACCTGGACGACACCGATCCGGGTGACGGTCCGTCGCTGGAACCCGCCGCCGACCTCGTCCGCCGGCTCGAAACCGAGCTGATGGCCAATGTCTACCGCTGGACCGGCCACTTCCCGGAACGCACGCGCCCGCTGGTCCGTCACCTGCACGAACGGGCGGTCGTGCTCCGCCTCGGCTATCCGAAAAATCGCGAAGTGTCAGCCATTGTCGCCCTGACGACTCTCGTCACCGCGCTCGCCATGAACCACGTCCACCGCGGACGGTATCTGCCGTAGCCCGCGCGCGTCGCCGGCCTACCGCCGGTACCGCGACACCGCCGAGCCCACGATCTTCCCGATCAGATCCACGTACTCGATCCCCGCCGCACTTGCCGCCATGGCGAACTCGCCGGTCTTCTCGAGATAGCAGCTCGCGTTGACCTCCAGCACGTAAATCTCACCGGTATCGGTGAGCCGGAGGTCGACACGACCGTAGTCGCGGACACGCAACGCGCGGTACGCGGCGAGCGATACCTTCTGCAGGCGCGCCTTGAGCTCATCGGGAATGTCGGCGAGCACCGACTTCGTTCCCTTGTACTCAGCGCTCCGCTTCTCCCACTTGGCGCGGCTGCCGAGCACCTTGGGCACGCCTTCAGGAAATCCGGTGAAGTCGACCTCGATCGGCGGCAGCGCCTGCGGCTGGCCATTCCCCACGATGCCGACGTAGAACTCCCGCCCCTCGATGTATTCCTCGGCCAGTGCCGCGTCGTCCACATCCTTGTGAATCGCCGCGACGCGTTTCATCATCGTGGCCGCGTCCTGCACCAGCGAGTCTCCGCCGATGCCGATCGACGCGTCCGCCCGGAGCGGCTTCACGAACAGCGGCATGCGCAGATTGCCGCCGGTCTCGAAATCCGACGCGGTCTTGGAGAACACGGCAAACCGCGGATACAGAATTCCTTCATAGCCCAGAAGCTTCTTGCTGAGCCCCTTGTCCTGGCTCAGGTAGAGTTCACCCGGCCCGCTCCCCGTGTAGCGCAGGTTCTGGGTTTCGAGCAGCGCCGCGACCAGCATGTCACCCGACACGTTGTCGCCGAACATCTCGGCCAGGTTGAAGACCAGTTCGGGTTTTCGGCGGGAGAGCCCGGCAAGGGCGCGCTTCACATCGGCATGGACGCCAAGGATGGAAACGCGGTGGCCCAGGCGGCGGAGCGCCCGCGCCACCTGGGCGACGACTTCGTCGAATTCCTTGGCCGGCGCGTTTTCGCGGTCGGCGTGGGTGAGGACGGTAATCCTCATGCAGGAATCTTCACGGATTGGAGGAGGCTCGCCTGGCGATCTCGTCGAGCATCTGTGTCATGAACGTCGACCTCAGATAACATCCGGCAGCGGTGGTGCTGGGCCGCCACCCGGCCTTGGCGTTTCTCGCGGTGAGCGTCACGTCCGAACCGCTGGAGGTGGGGCGGATCTGGATCCCGAAGATCATGCGGCTCGCTTCGGGATCGGTCACGGCAGCCCCGCACTCCGCCCGGTCGGCCACGACGCCGGTCGCGTTGTTCCAGTTGCCGCGGATATCCGTCGGCATGCTGGTCACGACTCCCGATCCCTCATTCGCACTCGAGATCGGAATCCCGTACTCGCTGAACAGCGTCACCGTTGCGGCCACCACTCGCGTGGTCGGTGCGGCGACCTGACGGGTAAACTGCTGCGCCGGCGCCACCGACGTGTCCGCCTTCTTGCCTCCGCACGCAGCGAGGGTGAGCAGCGTTGCCGCGACCGTCATCTTCGATATGCTTCGCATGAACACTCCGAATAGTAGTGGTGCACCACTGCGCTTGCGCCGCGTGGCGCGCGCGCGTTACTTCACGAACCAGGTGGATCGACGCGCCGCGTGCGGCGCTCACTCATAGGAGGCGATATGGCTGACAGTAATCGTAACACCCTCAAGGGCGATCACGAGGAGGAGGAGCGCCGCCCTCAGGTGGCGGCCGACGGCGCACACGGCGAGAAGGATCGCGAGGAAGCCGCGGATCCGTCAGCCGACGAGGCGCGAAACGAGGCCGAGCACACGTACGGCAAGACGAAAATGCACGACAGCTAGAGCCCCATCCCCCAACGTGCGAGCGAAATCGGGAGCCCGCCGTAGCTGAGCAGATCGGTGTGGAACCCCGCGGGGGAAAACGTCGCCCCCGCCCTCGCCTCGTAATCCTGGCGCAGCTTCAGCAGCTCGCGCCGTCCCACCGCATACGACATCTGATAGGTTGGCATCGCGCAGTAACGGCGCACTTCCGCTTCGGCGTTGCGGCGCTCCATGGGCAGGCGCCCGGCAAGCTGGTCGACTGCTTCGAGCGGCGTCATTCCGCGTGTGTGCAGCCCCACGTCGAGCGTGATCCGGATCGCGCGCCAGAGCAGATTGATGAGATGGAACAGCCGCGCCTCGGGCGTGCCGAAGTAGCCGGCGTCCGCCATCATCGATTCGCAGTAGAGTGCCCAGCCCTCGACGGTGAGCGGCGTCCAGAGATGGCGGCGGACCTCCGACGCGAGCGAGTGGGCGGTGAGCAGTTGCAGGTGATGCCCTGGGTAGGCCTCGTGCACGACCGTCGACGGAATTTCATGCACGCAGTGGCCCCGCTGCGCCTTGGCGCCGGCGCTCGCCGTCGCCGATGGAACCGTGACGTAGAAGCGGCCGACCCGGTCCGGCAGCTCGACCGGCGGCGGATCGTAGGCCGCGAACGGGACCAGGGCCGCAAGAAACGAAGGTGTGGACACCACATTCACCGGCCCGTCCGGCACCGTCACCACGGCGCGGGACCGCACAAACTCGTCGGCGCGATCCACCTCCGCGCGATAGAACGCGAGCACCTCCGACCCCGGCACCGAATCGTCTCGCAACCGCTCCGCCACCTCGCGCCACGGCCGGGTCGGATCGATCGTGCGTCCGACCGTCACGAGCTCCGCTTCGACCTCCTGCTGCAGGTGCATGCCGTAGCGCCAGATCTCCGGCGCCGCACTCGACAGCGCATGCTCGTGGTGCAGCCGCCGCCCGAACTGCTCTTCACCGATGGCGAACGCGAGCGGATCGTCGTTCGGCTGAATGTCGGTGTTGAGCGCCCGCCCGAAACCCTGCAACGCCTGCAGCGTCCCGGTTGCGGCGGTGTTGAGCGACTCCGCCAGCGACGGTGCCGCGGCCCCGAACGTCGCGGCCACCTGCACCACAAGCTCGCCGCCGCCACCCAGTGACGCGAGTGCGGCATCAATGAAAATGGCGGGCGGCTGCCGCAGCGTCGTGCGAGCCGAATCGAGAAACGCGGGTGCGGCACGCAGGCGGTCGAGCGCGGGCCGGGCCCGCTCAGCGAGGTGGCCGCCCGGACGCGCCAGGAGGGTGTACAGACCCTGGAAGAGATGCGAGAGCCAGTAATCCGGATTCCGCTCGTGCGGCCGCTCGTTCTCGAACCGGAAGATGCCGACGCGGATATCGTCGAGCAGCGCCGTGCGGTCGATCTCCTCCTGCAGATTCGCGACGGCGACTTCCTCGGCCGCGCCGGCGAGCGCGCGATACGCCGCCACGTGCGCACGCATGGATACAGCGTCGAACGAGCCGAGGCGGCTGTCATGCTCCGCCGCACCCGCGCCGCTGCCTTCGGCCGGATCCAGATGGCGGCGGGCATCGAGGTACGATCGGCAGAGGTCGTCGACGGCGGACACGCTTATGCCCGGCCGATCATTTCGGCATCGTCGCCGAGGCTCGCCATTCCCTTCACGCCTTCGATCCGCACCCGGTTGCCGAGCACCGAGCCGTCAAGCGTGGCATTGGCGATCGACGCGTCGCGGCCCACGATGGTGTTGGTGAGCGTGCTGCCAGTGATTGTCGTCCCGCCTTCCAGCGTGACATTCGGGCCGATGGTGCTGCGTTCGATCGTCACCCCGTCCTCGATGAGCACCGGATCGTGGATCGTCACACCGGGAAACTCGCGGCGGCGCGCGGCACCATGCCGCAGCAGAATTTCGTTGGTCTCGAGCAGCGTATCGAGCTTGCCGCAGTCGTACCAGCCGCCCACTTCAGCGGTGAGGATCCGCTTGCCGTGCTCGATCATCCACTGAAAGGCGTCGGTGAGAAAATATTCGCCCTTGTTGGCCGGAGCGGCGAGCGCCGCATCGATGCCGGCCCAGAGGCTTTCAACGTCGCGAATGTAGTAGAGGCCGATGTTCGCGAGCTTCGAGATGGGCGTCGACGGCTTTTCGACGATGCGCGTCATGTACCCGTCCTTGTCGGTAACGACGACGCCGAAGCGCTGGTAGTCCTCGACCTCCTTGGCCCAGATGATCCCGTCCGCGTCGGCGCGGTTGATCAGCGTGAGATCGGCCTCGAACACCGTATCGACGAAAATGATGAGCACCGGCCCGTTCACGAACGGGCGCGCCAGATTCACTGCGCCCGCGGTGCCGTCCTGCACCTTCTGTTCGATGTAGCGCGACGGAATCGAGTAGCGCTGGCGGGTGTACGTCTCGACCTGCTCCTTCAGATGACCGGTAATGAAGATCAACTCGTCGACCTTGAGGCCCTCGAGGCGGTCCATGACCCAGTCCATGACTGGGCGCCCCGCCACCTTGAGCAGCGGCTTGGGCACGAGGTGCGAGTGCGGCCTTAGACGCGTGCCTTTGCCGGCGAGCGGGATGATGACTTGCATACTATCCTCTTCCGTAGCGGTCTTCGAGACGCACGAGGTCGTCCAGATGGTTGGTGGACGCTTCGAGCACGTCGCTGTCCACGACGGCCTCGATCTGGTGAACGAGTGTGGGGCGAATGTGCGCGCTTTCGCCGGCGCGGAAGGGTCGCGAGACGAGCGTATCGCCCTCGCGCGTGCGGAGGATCAGCTCCCCGCTCAACACATGCATCGTCTCATCCTTGTGATTGTGGTACTGCAGGCTGAGGACGTGTCCCGCCTTCACGTGCAGCACCTTCCCCACATACTGGTCGGTGCGAGCCCAGACCAGCTCGTAGCCCCATGGTTTTTGGATTTTGTACGGTACGTCCGGCATTACCCCTCCGCGTAGGTCAA
>JBDTQV010000137.1:0-5922 GCA_039932015.1 Gemmatimonadota bacterium
TACCTCGCGCCCGCTCCGCACCGCGGGCGCCGCAACGAGCCCGCATTCGTGTCGCGGGTTGCCGAGCGTGTGGCGGACGTGCTCGCATTGCCAGTCGACGAAGTGGCTGCGATGACTTCCGCCAACGCATCCCGTCTGTTCGGATCCCGTCTCGCCTCCACCATGGAGCGCCCGTGACCGCCGTCCCGTCCGACATCGCCATTGCGCAGGCTGCACGTCTTCGCCCTATCGCCGATGTGGCCGCAGAGGCGGGCCTCTCGCCTGATGAATATCTGCCGTATGGGCGATACAAGGCGAAGGTGACCGCCGAGGCTGTCGCCGCGCGAAAGCCTTCCGGGCGGCTGGTGCTCGTCACCGGCATCAACCCGACGCCCGCCGGCGAGGGCAAGTCCACCGTCACCGTGGGTGTCGCACAGGCGCTGCGCCGCCTCGAGCAGCGCGTGATGGTGTGTATTCGTGAGCCGTCGCTCGGGCCCGTCTTCGGTGTGAAGGGCGGGGCCGCCGGTGGCGGGTACGCGCAGGTCGTTCCGATGGACGAGATCAATCTGCATTTCACGGGCGACTTTCACGCGATCGCGTCTGCGCACAACCTGCTCTCCGCACTGCTCGACAATCATCTGCACCACGGCAACGCGCTCGGCATCGACGTGCGGCGGATCACCTGGCCGCGCACGATGGACATGAACGACCGCGCGCTCCGATCGATGGTCGTCGGTATGGGCGGCCTCAATGGCGGGCCCACGCGCGAGGACCGGTTCGTGATCGTGCCCGGAAGCGAGGTGATGGCGATCCTCTGCCTCGCGCGCGATCTGCCGGACCTCGAGCAGCGGCTCTCTCGCATCATCGTCGGCCTCACGCGTGATCGGAAACCGGTCACCGCGGGCGATCTCAAGGCGTCCGGGGCGATGGCGCTGCTGCTCAAGGACGCGATTCTGCCAAATCTCGTCCAGACGCTCGAAGGCGGGCCGGCACTGGTGCACGGCGGGCCATTTGGCAACATCGCGCACGGCTGCAATTCGATCGCCGCCACCAAGCTCGGACTGGCCCTCGCGGACATCGTCCTCACCGAAGCCGGATTTGGTGCCGATCTCGGCGCGGAGAAATTCTTCGACATCAAATGCCGTTTCGGCGACCTCAAGCCGGAGGCCGCGATCGTCGTGGCAACCGTGCGCGCGCTCAAGATGAACGGCGGCGTGAAAAAGGACGCACTCGGGACGCCGGACGTACCGGCCCTGCGTCGCGGCCTCGTGAATCTCGAGGCGCATGTTCGGAACGTCGCGAAGTTCGGCGTCCCGCCAATCGTCGCGCTCAACCGCTTCCTGAGCGACTCTGACGAGGAGCTCGAGTGCGTGCTCGAGGCAGCGCGTTCCTGGGGCGCCCGTGCCGCGCTGAGCGAGGTATGGGCCAAAGGCGGAGAGGGCGGGGAAGCGGTCGCCCGCGAGGTGCTGGCGACGCTCGCCGAGGGGAAGGCAGCGTTCCGGCCGTTGTATGATGCCGCGCTCCCCATCAAGGCAAAGATCGAGACGATCGCCCGCGAGATCTACGGCGCTGCGGGCGTCGATTATTCCGCGGCTGCCGAAAAGGCGATTGCGCAGTGCGAAGCGATGGGCCTCGGCGCCACGCCGGTGTGCATGGCCAAGACTCAGTATTCATTTTCCGACGACCCCACGAAGCTGGGCCGGCCCACCGGTTTCCGGATCACCGTGCGCGACGTATACGCGTCGGCCGGCGCCGGCTTCGTCGTGGCCCTCGCCGGCGATATTATGACGATGCCGGGATTGGCCAAGGTGCCGGCGGCAGAGGCGATGCGCGTGCACGCTGACGGCACCATCGAAGGATTGTTCTAGCTCAGGAGCCTTGCATGGAATTCGTGTCGACCGAGCGCGCACCAAAGGCGATCGGACCGTATAGCCAGGCGACGATCGACGACAATGTCGTCTACACCGCGGGCCAGATCGCGCTCGATCCCGCAAGCGGTGAGATCGTACCGGGTGGGATCACGGAGCAGACCCAGCGCGTCTTCGCCAATCTCGACGCGATTCTCGACGCGGCGGGCACCGATTTCGCGCATGTGGTGAAGACGACGGTGTTCCTCACCGACATGGCCGACTTTCAGGCCATGAACGCGGTCTATGCCCAGGCCTTCGGCGAGCATCGCCCCGCGCGAAGCACAGTGGCCGTGTCTGGCTTGCCGCGCGGCGTGAACGTCGAAATCGAAGTCATCGCGCGGCGCATCAGCCCGCGCTGATCATTCATTTTTTCGGGAGCGGATCGGGCCTGGTGGTTCGGCCGGTCTTCAAAACCGCGATGGAGGTGTCTACGACAGCTCCGGTGGGTTCGATTCCCACACGCTCCCGCCATCTTCCCGCGTTCCGATCGATGGTATTCGCGTGTCCCTGACCCGACCCTGCATCTTGCTCGTCACCTTGCTCGCCGGCGCCGGCACGCTCGGCGCGCAGACGCCTGATTCGGCGGCGGCCACGCCCGCGCCGGCGCCAGCGCCGGCCGCTATCGACCGGAAGCCGCCCCTCGGACCGACCGGTGCGTTCCTGCGCTCGTTCATCGTGCCCGGCTGGGCGCAGCTGCAGTTGCACCGCCCGGTCACGGCGCTCGTGTTTATCGGCATCGAGGGCACTTTTCTCGGGCTGAGCCTCAAGGCCAACCACGACGTCAACGTCGCACGACTCACCGATCAGACCCCTGACTCGTCCGTGATCAAGCAGAAGAAGCGGAAGCGCGAGGACTGGCTCGTGCTGCTCGGGTTCAATCACCTGATGGCCGGACTCGAGGCGTACGTCGGGTCACATCTGTACGATTTTCCCGGCGACCTTCACATCCGCGCGACGCCCGCCGGTGTCGGCGCGTCCGCATCCATCCCGTTTCGCCTTCGATGAACGCGGCGCCAATCGGCATTTTCGATTCGGGAATTGGCGGCCTTACCGTCGCGCGTGCGATCTACGAGCGGCTGCCGCGGGAGTCGACGGTATATTTTGGCGACACCGCGCGCGTGCCGTACGGGCCGAAGTCACCGGAAACGGTGCGGCGCTACAGCCTCGAGATCCTTCATTGGCTGCTGGCGCAGCAGGTCAAGGCGGTAGTGATCGCCTGCAACACCAGCACGGCCCATGCCCTCGATGCGCTGCGTGAAGCGTCGCCGGTGCCGGTGATCGGAGTCATAGAGCCGGGTGCACGCGCGGCGGTGGCGGCATCTCGCGGCGGGCCAATCGGCGTGATCGGCACCGCCGGTACCATCGCGAGCAACGCGTACGGGCGCGCCATCCACGCGCGCCGTGGCGGCGTGAAGATCGAGCAGCGCGCGTGTCCGCTGCTCGTGCCGCTGGTGGAGGAGGGCTGGTTCGAGCATCCTGCCGCCCGGCTGATCGCGGCGGAGTATCTGGCACCGTTGCGAGCGGCGGGCGTCGATGCCCTCGTGCTCGGCTGCACCCACTATCCGCTCCTCAAGCCGCTGCTCGCCGAGCAGATGGGCGACGGTGTGGCGTTGATCGACAGCGGCGCCGAAACGGCGCGCGTGGTGGAGGAGATACTTCGCCGCGAACAGCTCGAGGCGCCGGTGGACAATGTGCCGACGCACCGCTTTGCCGTGAGCGACGATGAAGCGAGGTTCCGGAGCGTCGGGTCGCGCTTCATCGGTGATCGCCTCACCGGCGCCGAGGTCGTTCCCCTCGGCTAGTCCGGACGGTAGGCCACCAACGCCGCACTGTTTTCGGTGAGCGTCGCGTAACGGAGTCCTTCAGCCCAGGCGCCCGGATTGAGGTAAAGACGGCCGCTGACCCCATGCTCGAGCGCGGGAACGTGCGTGTGTCCCATGACCAGCACATCGATCGCGCCGTCAGCCGTGAGGCGGTCGAGTGCCCAGGCGCGCTGCCGGGCGGATTTCACCGCCTTTTGAGCCGGCGTGTCGAGCCGTCCGCCCAGCAGCGGCGCTGCGAGACGCATGGCGGGCACGGCCAGGTCCGGGTGGATGAGGCGATAGAGCGCGGACGTGAGCGGGTGCCCCACCGCGCGTTGCATGGCAGGCCGTAGACCGCGGGGAGCGGCCAGCCCGTCACCGTGAGTCGCCAGCACCCGCCGCGTGCCGATGTCGAACCGCAGCTCGCGGCTTCCGTATCGCATTCCGGGGCGGGTCGCCCAAAAGGCATCGCCCCAGCGATCGTGATTCCCGCCCACGAGTGCCACCGGAACCCGCCTGGCGAGCGCATCCAGGCGTGCCGCCACCGGAAAGGCACGGCGAGGCAGCACGTGGCGGTAGGCGAACCAGAACTGGAAGAGATCGCCGGTGACGAGCAGCGCATCGCCCAGCGTCGGCACGGCATCGAGGAAGGCAAGGAGGGCCTCTTCGACTTCGGCAGGCGCCGCACCCACGTGGGCGTCGGAGAGGATTACCAGGGAGTGTCCGAGCACGGCCCAAGATACCGGCCCCTCGGCGGCCCCCGCAACGCAGGCGCGGCGCGTGCGAGCCGCCGCCCCGGAAGCGTCACCTGCCCATGGATCCGGTTACGGTCTCGGCTTCGGAAGTCCGCGTCAACTACTCCGATACCGACCAGATGGGCGTTGTCTACCACGCGAGGTATCTGGTGTGGCTCGACATCGCGCGCACCGAACATCTGCGCCAGGCCGGCATGAGTTATCGCGAGCTCGAGACGATGGGGTTCCGGCTCGTCGTCGCTGACCTCGCCGTCCGCTACCGCCAGCCGGCACGTTACGATGATCTGGTCCGCGTCCGCTGCTGGGTGCGCGAGCTCGCATCGCGCCGCGTGACGTTCGGATACGCGGTCGAGCACACGGTCTCCGCGCGACTGCTCGCGACTGCGACTACCGCCATGATCGTGCTCAGCGGCGCGATGACGCCCACTCGCCTGCCTGATGCGATTCGCGACATGCTCATCCCGGTTTCCGATCCGGTGCGAATCTGAGTTCGGTCCCCAGGAGGCAGCGTGACCAGTACAGTGCACTCTCGTAGTCTTGGCACCCGTTTCGTCGTGTGGGTGACGCTCACGTTGGTTGGAGTCGCCGTAGCAGGCGCACCGGCGGCCGCCGCACAGGCGAGTGGATCGGTCGAAACACTCGCACCGGTGCTCGCCGCGGAAGATGCGCGCGCGTGGCAACCCGATGCGTTCCGAACCGCGCTGCTCTCGCCAGACTCGGTCGTGCGGCGGACGGCGGCGATGGCCGTCGGGCGCATCGGAGACCGGCGCGGCGTGACGCTGCTGCTGCCGCTGCTGGTCGACCGCGATAGCACTGTTCGCGTCGCCGCGATCTTCGCGCTCGGCCTGCTCCGCGATTCCACCGCGGTCGCACCGCTGATGGATCGTCTTCGTACGCCACCTGCGCTTGACACGCCGTCCGGCACCGAGGTGATCACTGCGCTCGCACGCATTGGGGGGCGCCGCGCCGGCGAATTCTTCACCAGTGTCCTGCAGAATCGCGAGCCGCTCCAGTTCGCCGACCGGCGCGCCCTCGTCGCGCGCGTCGCACTCGAGTCGTGGCGACTTGGAGCCTCCGCACCGATCGGCGAGATCCTGCCGCTCATGTCTGATACCGCGCTCGAAGTTCGGTCCGGCGCAGTCTATGCGGCCGCTCGCCTTCGCGTCCCGCTGGCCGGCGGCCGGCTGCTCCGGGCCCTCCGCGACGATGACTCCTACATCCGCTCGCTCGCTGCCCGCGCCCTCATCCGGGCGTACGCCGATTCGTCGGGCCTGGCCACCGAGAGCGTCGCGGACCAGTTGGCGCAGGCGGTGGAGGATATCGATCCGGGCGTTCGTATTCACGCGATCCGCGCGCTCGGCAGCTTTCGCCTGGCGCGCTACGCCAGCCGCGTCGCCGGTCACCTGTCCGACGCCGCTCCGAACGTGCGAGTGCAGGCGGCGACGACGCTGGGCGAGCTCGGCGGACCCGATGCCG
>JBDTQV010000138.1:0-5899 GCA_039932015.1 Gemmatimonadota bacterium
TGTACTTTGCGCCGACACCGGGTGCGTCCGGTATCGCGGAGCTCATGTCTGCCGCGGTGATGTCGGTCTACGTGCCGCGCGAGCTCACGCCGATATATACGCTCGTGTGGCGCATGATTCTGAGCTACTTCACAATTGCCTTCGGCTTCTTCATCTTCTCGGGCTGGGTGCGGAAAGGGCTCAAGGGGATCGATGAGGGGGCGCCGGGCTAGCGATGTCGGCCCTCGAAGACGAACTGCCGGGAAAGGGATACGACGCGCGTCTGCTCCGGCGGTTGCTGCGCTACCTGCGCCCATACGTCGGGCAGACGCTGCTGGCCATTCTGCTGTTGCTGGGAAGCGCGATGCTCGCGCTGGTGGGCCCGGAGCTCACGCGGCACGCCCTCGACGACGCGATCCCGCGGAAGGACACGGCACTCCTCGGCACGCTCGCACTGGTGTACGTGGCGTCGCTGGTTCTGGAGCTCTTCACGGATTACGGGCAAGCGCTGCTGACCACCGTGATCGGCCAGCGCGTGATGTACGATCTTCGCACGCAGGTCTTCGGGCACCTGCAGCGGCTCAGCATCCCGTACTACGACACCCATCCGGTCGGGCGGTTGATGACGCGGGTGACGAGCGACGTCGAAACGCTGAACGAGCTGTTTTCGTCGGGTCTCGTCACGGTGTTCGGCGATCTGTTCACGCTGGTCGCGATCATGGTGCTGATGCTGCTGACCGACTGGCGGCTGGCGTTGGTCGCCTTTGCGGTGATTCCGCTCGTCTGGCTCACGGCCACCGTATTCCGAACGCGGGTGCGGGACGCGTTTCGGGACATCCGCACGCGCCTTGCGCGGCTGAACAGTTTCCTCCAGGAACACCTTACCGGCATGCGGGTGGTGCAGCTCTTTGGCCGTGAGCGCGCGACCGCCGCGCAGTTCGACGAGCTCAACCGCGGGCACCTCGACGCCAACCTGCGATCGATCACGGTGTATGCTGTGTTCTTTCCGGTGATCGAAGTACTCACGGCCGTGGCGCTCGCGCTGCTGCTGTACTACGGCGGCCTCCGCGCGATCGGCGGCACGGTCACGGTCGGCGTCCTCGCGGCGTTCATTCAGTTGACGCGGCGATTCTTCCAGCCCCTGCAGGACCTCTCGGAAAAAGTGAATCTTCTGCAGAGCGCGATGGCATCATCCGAGCGGGTGTTCGAGCTGCTGGACGAGCCGGTGACGGTTCGTGAGCCGGTGACGCCGGTCTCGCTTGCCCAGCCGGTGCGCGGTGCAGTGCGGTTCGAAGGGGTCTGGTTCCGCTATTCGCCGGAGGGACCGTGGGTGCTCAGGGACGTGAGCTTCACCGCGGCGCCGGGGCAGACGATCGCGCTGGTGGGGCATACGGGATCGGGCAAGACCACGATCATCAATCTGCTGCTGCGATTCTACGATCCTGAACGTGGGCGAATCACCCTGGACGGCGCGGACATCCGCACCCTCGACACGGCGACGCTTCGCGGAGCGATCGGATTCGTGCAACAGGACCTTTTCCTGTTTGCCGGCGACATCCTGCACAATCTCGTGCTCGATGCGCCGATCACCGCGGAAGCGGCCAGAGTGGCGGCTGAGCGGGTCGGCGCGAGCCGGTTCATCGAGCGGTTGCCGGCCACGTACCGCCATGCGCTCGGCGAGCGCGGACGGAGCCTCAGCGTCGGTGAGCGGCAGCTCCTGAGTTTTGCGCGGGCGCTCGCGCGCGACCCGCGGATCCTGGTGCTCGATGAGGCGACCAGCTCCGTGGACGCCGAAGCCGAGGCGCAGATCCAGGCGGCGATCGCCGAGCTGATGGCGGGGCGGACGAGCCTGGTCGTCGCGCATCGCCTGAGCACGATCCTTCACGCCGACGAGATTCTGGTGCTGCACCACGGCGAAATCCGGGAGCGGGGTACCCACCGGGCGCTCCTTGCGGCGCGTGGACTCTATGAAAGGCTCTACCAATTGCAGCTTCGGGGTGAAGCGGAGCGGCGGACGGCCTGATGGCTCGCTTGCGTGGGTCCGTTTCCCCCGGGTACGTTTGTCCGATTCCGCCACCAGGATGTGATCGCCCATGATGCACCTTGAAGTCGGTGGACGGACGTACCCGATACCGGTCGGCGAGCTCGTGATCGGCTCCGCGCCCGAAGCTGATGTCGCGCTCCCGAATGCGGATATCGCCCCGCGCCATGCCGTGGTCCAGGGCTGGGCAGACGGCGCCGCCGCGGTGCGTGCATTGCCGGGGGCGGACGTACGGGTCAACGGCGTGCGCCTGGGCGGCGATCCAACCCCCGTGCTGCATGGCGACAAGCTGGGTATCGGGAGCACCGAGATCGTGGTGGTGGACGAGGCGCGCACCGGGCACACCCAGGCGATGAGCGCGTCCGCCCTGGTGGCGGCAACCGCGGCGCCGGCCATGACCCGGCGGTCGGACGGCGGCCGGGTAGTCTGCCTGACGGACGGCCGGGAGTACGAGATTGGCGCGACGCCGCTCGTCTTCGGTCGCGAAGCCGGTGCGGGCGTAGTCGTGGCCGACGATGACGTATCGCGCCGTCATGCGGAGATCCGCTCGACCAATGCCGGATATGTCCTGGTCGATCTCAGCGCCAATGGGACGCTGGTGAACGACGTCCGCATCGACGGGCTCCGTCCGCTTATTCGGGGGGATGTGATCCGTATCGGTCCTGACGAGTTTCGCTTCCATGCCGCCCCGGACGGCCCGGCACTCGGGGCGGCCCAGCGGCTGAACGATACCTTCCACGGTGTGCGGTCCACTCCGGCCGCCCCGCCGGTGCCGCGCGCGGCGCAGCTCGCGTCGCTGCTGGCGCGGAACGGGGCGATCAAGGGCACCCGGTTCCCGATCCACTCGACCGCCGCCAGCGTCGGCCGGGCAGAGTACAACGATGTGGTGCTGCCCGACCCGAGCGTGAGCACGATGCACGCGAAGCTTCAGCGGCGCGATGGCGTGTGGATTGCCGTGGACCTGGGCTCCACCAACGGCACGTTCGTGGACGACGAGCTGGTGCGGGACGAGGCGCCCCTCAGCCCGGGTACCAATCTTCGGTTCGGTGAGGTGGTGCTGCTGTTCGAGTCGTTCGATGACGTCTCGACGGGCGACGCGCTGGCCGGGACCCAGTCCCGCCCCCGGATCGAGCCGATTCCGGGAGCAGAAGGTGCAATGCCTCGGGTGTCCGGCGGACGGCCGGTTGCCAAGGGGCCTCAGAAGCGACAAACTTCGCCTCCGCCCGAGGCACCCGGAAGACGCTGGGCAGTAGTTGTTGTCATCGGGGTGGTGGTGCTCGCGGCCGCTGCGGCTGCTTTCATGTTGTTGACGACCTAGCGGAGCCACGTGCACTTCACCTGTGCTGCCCGAACCGATGTCGGCATCGTTCGCTCGGGCAACGAAGACAATTATCTGATGCTCGCGGACCGCGGCGTGTTCATCGTCGCGGACGGTATGGGCGGCCATGCCGCTGGTGAAATCGCGAGCGAAATGGCCGTGCGAATCATCTCGCGTGAGATCGGGTCGCTTCGCGGTTTGGGCGAGCCGGAAGCGACGGCCCGGCTGAGCGGGGCAATCCGCAACGCGAACGACGCCATTTTTTCCCGCACGCTCGCCGAACACGACAAGCGCGGCATGGGTACGACGGCGACGGTCCTCGTGCTGCAGCCACGTCGCTATTTCCTGGGACAGGTGGGTGACAGTCGCGCGTACCTCTTGCGCAACGGGTCCCTGGTGCAGCTCACGAAGGACCATTCGTACGTCCAGGAGCAGGTCGACGCCGGACTACTCACGCCTGACCAGGCGCGGGTTCATCCCTACAGCAACGTGATCACCCGGTGCGTGGGCGCCGGCCTCGACGTGACACCCGACGTGTACGCCGGCACGCTCGAGACCGGCGACGTTGTGTTGCTCGCCTCGGACGGCCTGACGGGCATGCTCGAGGACGAACAGCTCACCCGGATCCTCCAGTCGGAGGGCGGTCCGCAGCGGTGGGTGGATCGGCTGATTACCGAGGCCAACCGGCGCGGCGGCCTGGACAACATCACCGCGATCGTGGTCCGCATCGACACCGCCGATCAGGCCACCGGCGAGAACAGCCTCGCGAGTACGCCGAGTCCCCAGCAACAGGCCTGAACGCCGGGAGTGCCGCATCGTGCGGCGCGCCGTCGCATCGAGAATTTGCACGATGTCGACATTCTGGTCGCCGCGCGCCTGCGACCACACGCCCGGGCCGTTTCCCCCCTCCTGATCCTCCCAGCGTCCAGAGCAGACCGCGGCCACTGCTGGTACGCGGATTGCCCATCCGGCCCGCGATTCCAGTCTCACGGAGCCGCGGTGCCGAACCTCCAGTCAGCCACTCCTCTCGTTCACACCCCTGCCGGCGAGTCGCTGCAGGAAGGTTTGCAGCACGATCGTGCCGGGCGTATCGATGACGCGATGCGTTGCTATGCGCGAGCGATTGCCGACGCATCTCCCGCCGATACCGCCGTTCGGGTGGAGGGATTGCGTCGCCTTGGCGTAATCTGTCATCTGCGGGCGGACCCCGCGCGGGCGGCGCGACTCTGTGAGGAAAGCCGGGAGCTCGCCGAGTCGATCGGGGACGACGTGCTTGCGGCTGAGGCGATCAACACGCTGGCCGGGTTCGACTTCGAAGCGGGAAACATTCCGGCAGCGAGATCGGGCTTCAACCGCGCGATTGCGCTGAGTGGGAACTGGCCGGTGCTCATTGCGCGAGCGGAGCAGAACCTGGGTGTGCTGGCCACGATTCAGGGAAACCTCGACGACGCGGTGGCGCACTACGAGCGCGCGCTCGCGGCGAGCCGCGCCGCCGGAGATGACCGCGGCTGCGCCCTGACCTATCACAATCTTGGCATGGTATCGGCGGACCGCCGGATGTGGGACGCCGCGGACGAGTATTTCCGGCTCAGCCTGGCCATGGCCCAGCGGCTGGATGACGTGCACCTGCAGGGCCTCTGCCTGCTCAATCACTCCGAAGTGCATACGGCGCGGCAGCGCTATGACGACGCGCGCGCCAGCGCCGAATCCGCGCTGGCGATCTTCGACCGGCTTGATGCACGCCTCGACAAGGCCGACGCATACAAGGCGCTTGGCATCGTGTACCGCGAGACCGGGCGAACTGCACTTGCCGAATCCCGGCTCCGTTCCGCGATCGAGCTGGCGACTGCCAGCGGGTCCATCCTGAGCGAGGCGGAAGCGTCGCGCGAGCTGGCACGCCTGTACCAGGACATGGGCCGGAATCAGGACGCGCTGCGTTTGCTCAATTCCGCGCACCGCCTGTTCGGACGGCTCGACGCGCGAGTCGATCTGGTCGATATCGCCTCGAAGGTGCACGGGTTGGAGGCGACGTATCAGACCGTGGTTCGATACTGGGGCCGTTCGATTGAATCCGCGGACACCTACACGTTCGGTCACTGCGAGCGCGTCGCCGAGTACGCGGTGGCCGTCGCGCGCGAGCTCCGGCTCGACAGCGAGCGCTGCACGACCATTCGCCTCGGCGCGTATCTGCACGACGTCGGCAAGGTGCGTGTGCCGCATGAGATCCTCAACAAACCCGGCCGGCTGAGCCCGACCGAGTTCGAAATCATACAGATGCATCCGATCTACGGGCTCGAATTGCTCGCCTCGGTCGAGTTTCCCTGGGATCTCAAGCCGATCATCCGCTGGCATCATGAGAAGTACGACGGGACCGGCTACCCCGATGGGCTCCGCGGCAATGAAATCCCGGTGGATCCGCAGATCATCTGCATCGCCGACGTTTACGACGCGCTGACCACGACGCGCAGTTACCGGCCCGCACTGTCACACGCCGCGGCGATCGAGGAGATGCTCGCGTGTCAGCGCTGGTGGCGGCCGGACGTGTTCGAGGCGTTCATGGC
>JBDTQV010000139.1:0-5824 GCA_039932015.1 Gemmatimonadota bacterium
GGCGCCCGGCACCGGAATGTCGATCTGGGGAGCGCTGTCCGGCAGCACGCGAATCCGCAGGCGCACCGTGTCGCCGCCAATCGGTGCACCGCCGGTGGTCACAAGCGCGAGGGCGTACTCCGTCGACGCCGTCGGCACGATACTCCCCTCGAATTTCTCCGAGCTGACGGTCAGCGGCAGCATGGCCGTGCCGGCGCGCCATGCAGCGGACCGAAGCGGTGCCGTCGCCTCGCCTCGCGTATCGAGCCGAGTTCCCGCCGGCACCACGATTGTGTCGCCGCTCACTGGAAGCGGTTCATCCTCGAGGTGGAGATAGGCCGGATAATGTGCCGTTACCGTGAGGCGGCCAAGAAATACGGGAAGGCGCACCCGCACCACTACGGTATCCGACGAGCGGCCGCCGCTCGTCAGGCGGGCGTAGATATCGGATTGCAGCGCGGCGATGGCATGCGTCGCGTGGCCGGCGGAATCGAGTGATACCAGCTGCGGTCGCCACACCTCGCCGGGCGCGCGGAGCCACAGGGTGGCCTCGTGTCGTCCGAGCGCGTCAAGCGTGAGCGCGACCGGAGCACCACGATCCACGGCGGCGGCGGATGCGCTGATGCGCACCGGGGCCGTCGTCTCCATCCACGCCCGCGCGGGATGCCAGAGCGCGGCAGCCGGGCCGTGGACCGGTCCCGCGGTGCCGATCACGGTGAAACCGACCGCCGCGCACGCCATGCCGGCGAGCGCCCGCCGTCTGACCGGCTCGCGCACGGCGGCAAGCGCGGCGTCACCGCGAATCGCGACCGACGCCGCCTGCGCCTGGTCGGCTGATGCGAGGAGCGTCTCACTCACGCCAGCAGCGGGCGGCTCGAGCAGCGCCGTAAGCGCCCCGTGGCGCCACGCGCCGTCGTTCTCGAGACGCCGTGCGATATTGCCGACGGTCAGCGCCGCGGCGGAGCGCCGCGCGGCGACCGTTACGAGGGCAACGGTGATCAGTGCAGCCGACCATGCGACGAGGACCCAGTAGGGCGCGTCGATCATGTGCAGTCGCACCAACCATCCACCGGCGCCGAGCACGACTGCCACGCCGCCGAGTGCAATCGCGAGCCACGCCCCGCGGCTCAATCGCGCGAGCGGTGTCACCCGTGAGGCGAGCGCGTCCCGCGTGGCGATCACCCGCCGTACCCCACGGCATAGGCAAACAGGTTCACGCCCATGCGAAGCGCCGCCTCGTGCTTGTCGGGTGGATCGTGATGCACCTCGGGATCCTCCCACCCATCTCCCAGATCCGACTGGTACGAGTAGTAGACCACGAGCCTGCCGTCGATGAACAGTCCGAAACCCTGCGCCGGCTTCTTGTCATGCTCGTGGATCTTGGGAATGCCGCGCGGAAAGTCGTAGACGAGATGGTAGATCGGATGATCCAGCGGTACTTCCACCAGCGGCTGTCCGGGAAAGAGGCGCGCCAGCTCGCCGCGAATCGACGCATCCATCCCGTAGTTGTCATCGATGTGCAGGAACCCGCCCTGCGCCAGATACTTGCGCAACGTTTTCAGGTCGGCGTCGGACCAGTGCACGGTGCTGTGGCCGGTCATGTAGATATACGGCACATTCCAGAGCTGGTCGTCCGCGAGGGTGACGACCTTCTCCTCGGGCGCCGCGCGGAGGGTCGTGCGCGTTCGGACTGCCTGCAACAGGTTGGGGAGGCTCGACGGATTCGCGTACCAGTCGCCGCCGCCCTCGTAATGCAGGCGCCCAACGGTCAGTGTGCCGGATGCGCCCTGCTGCGCCTGCACCGTTGTCCCGGCCAGAAGCAGCGCACACCCCGTCCACCAGCTGGCCCAGCGTCTCACGGCAGCTCCATCACTCTGCGGTACGCCTCGTTGCGCGGAATTCCCAGCTTGCCAATCAGCCGCTCGATCACGTCCCGGCGAGACATTCCCTCGGCAAGCCAGCCGGACGCCAGCTCAATCGCCTCCGCGGTCCGGTCCGGCGGCGGCGCGGCCGCATCCGCGCCGGCAACCACTACGGTGATTTCGCCGCGAGGTTCCTGCACCGAAAAATACCTGATCAAATCCTCCAGTGTCCCAGCGCGCAGCTCTTCGTGCAGCTTGGTGAGTTCGCGCGCCACAAACGCCTGGCGGTCGGGACCGGTGATCGCAGCCAGATCTTCCAGCAGCGCCACCAGCCGCGTCGGTGCTTCGAAGAACACCACCGGCCATTCCTCGGCGGCCGCGCGTCCCAGCAGGCGAGAACGCTCCCCGCCCTTCCGCGGCACAAATCCCAAAAACAGGTACCGATCGCCGTCGAGACCGCAGACCGAAAGCGCGGTTGCGACCGCGGAGACGCCGGGAATGGGGACGACCGAACCGCCCGCGGCGCGCACCGCCGCCACCAGGTCGGCGCCCGGGTCACTGACGATCGGCGTGCCGGCGTCCGATACGAGTGCGACATCGCGACCATCGATCAGCATGTCGACCAGCGTCTCGAGACGCTGTGCATCGGAATGTTGATGGAAGCTGAGCAGGCGCGGACTGGCGCCAAGGTGGGTGAGCAGCCCGCGGGTGCGGCGGGTATCTTCTGCCGCGACGACCTCGACGCGGCGGAGAATCTCCGCCGCACGAGGCGTCAGGTCCCCGAGATTGCCGAGGGGGGTGGCGACGACGTAGAGCGTCCCGGCCGGCACTACCCCAGGTGCTGCTTGATTTTCCCCTCGAGAGTCGCCTTGGGCACCGCCCCGACGACGGTATCCACGTGCTGGCCATT
Source organism: Gemmatimonadota bacterium (assembly GCA_039932015.1). Classification (GTDB taxonomy): domain Bacteria; phylum Gemmatimonadota; class Gemmatimonadetes; order Gemmatimonadales; family GWC2-71-9; genus JAICUF01. The sequence continues at coordinate 2,752 of JBDTQV010000139.1, forward strand.
CTTGAAGAAGAGGATGCTCGGGATCGAACGCACGTTGAAGCGCGCGGCCGTCCGCTGATTCGAGTCCACGTCGACCTTCGCGACCTTCGCCTTGCCATTGTATTCGGTGGCGAGCTGGTCGAGAATCGGCGCGACGATCTGGCACGGGCCGCACCAAGTCGCCCAGAAATCAACGAGTACGAGCCCGGATGACTGCTCGATCTCGCTGGCGAATGTCGAGTCGGTGACCTGAACGGCCTGCGTGTTGGTTGCGCTCATGCTGTTATTCTCCATTCGTGAGGCCCCATGCGGGCCCTGCAAGATAAACCGATTCGGACAGGAGCTGCGGCGTGACCGAGCCCCGGATTGCCCACGTTGGAATCGCCGTGCCCGATCTCGACGCGGCACTCATGTTCTACCGTGACGTCCTCGGATTAGTGCCACATCCGCCGGAGACGTCGGATGGCGCGACCATCGTCTCCCTTCCGTTTGGCGATGCCGAGGTCGAGCTGCTCACCCCCAATGATCCCGCGAGCCCAATCGCGAAGTTCCTGGCGCGCCGCGGGCCCGGCATTCATCATGTCTGCTATCGTGTCGCGGACCTGGATGCGGCGCTCGAGCGGGCGCGGAGCGCGGGTTACCGCCTGGTCGACGAAACGCCGCGGATCGGAGCAGGCGGAAAGCGGATCGCCTTCCTGCATCCCAAGGCAACCGCCGGCATTCTCCTCGAGCTCACTGAGTAAAACGCCGGCGTGTTCCCGTCACGTCGGCGGACCGTCGCACGCCCGCCCCGGGGATCCCAGGCCGGAGAGGTCGATTTGGTTGACGACCCAGCCCCGGGGGGACTTCACCACGTTGAACGGTACGACCTTCTGACAGCGCTCGCGGCGAATTTCGACATTGAGCGTGTGGCGCCCCGTCGCATCGGCGTCGTTCGACAGGATGCGGTACGTCGCATCCCGCAGATATGCCTGAATGATGATGATCCGCTGCGGGTAATTCGCGGGCTCGTGCGTGTCCGCCGCTGAGCCCTTGGCGGAGCCCCAGAGCTGGGCCATCTTCGCGACGTTGCTGTCGGCTACGGCGCGCATGAATTCCTGTACGGCCTTTTCCGCTGACGGTGCGGGGTCGGGCGACTGGGACGCGGTGTGGCCGCCGCAGGCAAGAAGCACGAGCAGCGCGGCGCCGGCGGCACCCCTGCGGATTCGCTCGATCATGCATAGCTCCGGGCGTGAGTGTGGTGCGAACATACACCAGCGGATGAGCGGCGAACAATGACTCCCATGCGCCTCTACATCAATATCGATCACGTCGCCACATTGCGGCAGGCCCGTCGTACCGACGAGCCCGATCCGGTGGCCGCCGCGATACTCTGCGAGCGCGCCGGCGCCGACGGTATCACCGCGCACCTCCGGGAGGATCGGCGTCATATTCAGGACGCAGACGTCGAGCGACTCGCGTCGACGGTCACGACGGTCTTCAACCTGGAGCTCGCAACCAGTCCTGCCATTATCGAGCTCGCCTGCCGGCTTCGGCCGTACCAGGTGACGCTCGTCCCTGAGCGGCGCGAAGAGGTGACGACCGAAGGCGGCCTCGACCTTTCGCAACCGGAGCGACTGGCCGGCGCGATCGCGCAACTCGGCGGCGCAGGATGCCGCGTCAGCCTCTTCATCGATCCCGACATTCGCGCGATCGAAGCGTCGCACCGGCTCGGCGTGCCCGCGGTCGAGCTGCATACGGGCCGTTACGCGCACACGTGGCGGGACGGCGATGCCGCGCTCCGCCAACTGGCCGAAGCCGCGGCCGCCGCGCGCGGCCTGGGGCTCACGGTGCATGCGGGACATGGCCTGACCTATGAGAACGTCGGGCCAGTCGCGGCACTCGCCGATCTCGAAGAGCTCAACATCGGGCACAGCGTGATGAGCCGCGCCGTCATGGTCGGGATGGAATCGGCCGTGACGCAGATGGCCGCGGCGATCCGCGCCGGTCGCGCTGCGTTGACCTGAACGGGGCCGGGGCCGTACACTGCACGCCATCCGCTCGTCCACTCTCGCCGAGGCGTCATGAGTAATCCGCTGGGCACCGCTGACTTCTTTGCGCTCGAGGCTGGCGAATGCCTCGATCGCCTGGAAACGCTCATGACGCGCCCCGATGGCCCGCCGCATGACGAGTTTCTGCGCTACGCGCGTGCGTTGCGCGGGTCGGCGCTTATGGCCAACCAGCCCGCGATCGCTCGCGCCGCTGCCGGCCTCGAGGCGCTGGCGCGCGGGCTTCGGGACGGCACGGTGCGGTGGGAACCGGCCGTGCGCGAGCGCGCCGGACAGGCGGTCGACGAGTTTCGCCAACTGGTGCGCCGCGCGCGCGACTGGAGCTCGGCCGATGCCGGGCGTGCCGCGCGACTTGCCGCGGATCTGGAGTACCTCGCCGGGGCGCCCGTTGCCGCGCCCCCGGCACTGCCGGCGATGCCGAGCGATCCGGCGGAACTCAACACCGGAGTGCGCGCGTTCGTCGCTCGCGAGGCTGCGCTGATCGCGAGCGCGCTCGACCGCGCGGCGCGCGCGCTTCAGGAAACGCCGGACGCGCGCGAGCCGCTGTACGGCGTGCTTCGCCGGATGCAGTCACTTCGCGGCCTCGCCGAACTCGGCGAGCTGCCGCCGCTGCCGGAGATTCTCGACGGGATCGAGCTCGCGGTGGGCGACCTTACTCGCCTGTTCGCTCCGCCGCCCGGTGTTTCCGAACTGCTCGATTCGGCGGCGCGCTCGCTCACTCGTGTCGCACGGGACGTAGCGGGTACCGGCCGGCCGGACCCCGACCCGGCCGAAGCCCGGGCGTTCACCGAACTGCTCCTCCGCGCGTTCGCCGTTGATCGGGACGTGGTGCCGATCGAATCGCTGTACGTCGATGGCGACGCGACGCCGTTCCGCCGAAACGACACGCAGCCGCAGTTCAGCGCTCCGTCGCCGCTCGGTCCGCTCGAAGTCGTCAGCTACGGCGAGCATCTCTTTCAGTTGGCCGACCGCATCGAAGATGCAGTGTCGGCAACGACGCGTGACCTCCGCCTCTATGCGCTCGTCGGGACGCTGCGGTCGATCGC
>JBDTQV010000140.1:0-5782 GCA_039932015.1 Gemmatimonadota bacterium
TCCTCGGCGACCTTGGGATCGGACTCGCCGCGGCCGGCGCGTATGATGCTGCCCGGCATGCGCTGGAGATGGTTGTCGAATCGGCCACGCTGTTCCAGTACACGATCAATGCGCGCATCGAACTCATGGATCTTGAATCGCTCGTCAACAACCGCGTCGCATTTGAGCGCCATCGCACGGCCGCGCGCGCCGTCCTCGAGCGAATGCCGCCCAGCATGGCGGTGGATTTTTGTTATAAATCCGGGATCGGCCTAGCGCGCTTCGGCCAGCTGGATCGTGCGACGGCGCTGTGGCAGGAAGCGCTCGCGCTGGCGGAGGCGCACCAGCTGAATGAGTGGTACTTTACGATCGATCGGACCCTTCAGGATGCGCAGGCTCCTGCCCGCGAGGCTCTGGCGTTTTCGAACGAGCAGGACGCAATGAGCTTCGCTAGCATGAGCGCGGAGATCGGCGCGGAACTTCGGGAAGCCCGACAGCTGGCCCGTGCCTGATCATTGATGCCGACCGCTACGAGTAGCGGTTAGTCGAGCCCTGGGATTGGTCAGGGGGCTGAGCGGCTGAGATCTAATCTGTCCCCTCACTTTTGGCAGAAATAGGCCTTTTTTGCGACAAATTGGGCCCAATTTGCGTCAATCTCTCATTCTGGCTGCCCTTCCCGGCGACAGGCTCGCACGTCTGCGCGTAATGGCTGTCAGACACGGCTGTTTCCGGCCGGTGCTTCCTAAGGCGTTTGGTCTCGAAGCGCTCGGCGCGGCGCTTGATGCACCGATCCGCGGATCCGCGACGCCGGAACCGCGCCGACGGAACGGCCACGAATGACGGCGGCGGGTATGCCGGCGCCGGTAGCCGATCCGCTGGTGACGCTGCGGGAATACCGCGCACTCGCGCCCTGGGGGCTGCGCGATCTCAGCGCGGTGGGGGGTGCGATTCTCGAAGCGTCGGGTGTCGTGCCAGTCAATGCCGCCGCCGCCGCGCGGCCGAGCGAGCGCACCATCCGCTTCTACGTGACGCGCGGCCTGGTGAGCCCGCCGGACGGTCGAGGCACCTCGGCCGTATATTCGTATCGCCACCTGCTGCAGGTGCTCGCGGTCAAGCTGCGCCAGATGGAAGGCGCGACGCTCGACGTGATCGCGCGGGAGAGTGCGGGGCTCACCGGCGATATCGTCGAGCGACGGGTCGCGGCTGCACTCGGCCCGTCACTCGTTCCGCCGGCTGGATTGCGCCTGCTGCAGGACCCGGGCACGGCCCGCGGCCGCGTTGGCCGCGCGTTGCAGGGGTGGATCACCGCTCCCGAACGAACGGCGGGAATGCCCACGAGCTGCCGCCGGATTCCGTTGAGCGCGGGCGCCGAGGTCCTGATAGACGAGCAGCACCCGGTGCTCCGCATGGGGGCCACGCCGGGTCAGATCGCCGACGCGCTCCGCGGCGCGCTCGCGGCGCTGTTACCAGGTGTGCACGACGAGACGGGCCGCTGACGCGGACGCATTTACCGGTGAGGAGTGAGCAATGGTCGGACTGATCGTACTGGTGGTTGTGGCCGGCGCCATCGCGCTTTGGGTGATGGGCGCCTACAACGGACTCGTGGCGCTCAAGAATCAGGTGCTCAACGGCTGGAAGCAGATCGATGTGCAGCTCAAGCGCCGCCACGACCTCATTCCGAACCTCGTCAATACCGTCAAGGGTGCGATGGACTTCGAGCGCGGTACACTCGAAGCCGTGATCGCCGCGCGCAATCGCGCGGTGACTGCATCGGGTGTACGCGACACGGCGCGCGCCGAAGGCGAGCTGACGCAGGCGCTCGGGCGGCTGTTCGCACTCACGGAGGCGTATCCGGATCTCAAGTCGACCGGAAACATCGCGAAGCTGCAGGAAGAGGTGACGAGCACCGAGAACAAGATCAGCTTCGCGCGGCAGCACTACAATGACGTCGCCACCCAGTACAACACGCGGCAGATGCAGTTCCCGACGAATCTCTTTGCCGGCCTTGCCAAGGCCTCGCCGGCCGAACTCTGGGAAATCGAAGACGCCGCCGAGCGCGCGGTGCCGGCCATCGACCTCTCGCCCAGGCCACCGGCGGCCTGAGCCGCGGGCCAGAGCGGCCCGACCTCGATGAGTGACGCCAACCTGTTCGCCCAGCAGGAGCAGAACCGCCGCCGCTCCGTCTGGCTCGTCGTCGGCTTCATCGTCTTCTTCGCGTGGGTCGGATTCGGCGGCGACATCGGCTTCTATCTCCTCACCGCGAACGCAGCGCGCGGATCCTACCGGCATACCGTCCCATTCATCGGCCTGTTCACGACGATCTTCGCCGCCGGCATCGCGTGGTACGCGTGGCGGCGCGGGCCCGAACGCGTGCTGTGGTCGACCGGCGCCGTCGAGGTCCTCGAGCCCGAGACCGACCAGCAGGCGCAGCTCGTCAACGTCGTCGATGAGATGGCAATCGCATCCGGGCTCCCGCGCCCGCGCATCTGGATCGTGCCCGACGTCGATCCGAACGCGTTTGCGACTGGCCGCGGTCCCGAGTCCGGCAATATCGCCGTGACGCAGGGAACACTGGACACGCTGAGCCGGGATGAGCTGCAGGCGGTAGTGGCGCACGAGATGGCGCACATCCGGAACTACGACGTACGGCTGATGACTCTGCTTGCCGCCATTGTCGGGGCTGTGGCGCTGATGTCCAATGGGATGGGCCGGATGCTGGGCAACGGCATTGGCGGGAGAAGCGGGGGCGGAGGCGGACGGAAAGGCAATGACCGCGGCGGCGGCGCGGGTGCGCTCGGGATCGTGATCGTCGTGCTCTGGCTGCTGACGCTACTGGTGGCACCACTGGTGACGCGCGTGCTCGCCATGGCGGTGAGCCGGAAGCGCGAATTCCTCGCTGATGCGACCGGCGCGCAGTTCACCCGAAATCCGGGCGCGCTGGCGAGCGCACTCGCCAAACTTGCGGCTGCCTCGGCGCCTACCACCGCGATCAAGCAGGGCGCCGCGCATCTCTGCATCGTCGATCCGGCGGCGACCGCGGTCAACGAGCGTCACGGCCGCGTCGCCGATCTCCTCGCGTCACACCCGCCCATCGCCGACCGGATCAACCGCCTCAATGGTATGGCGTTCGGCGCGTAGCGCTCAGCCGCTATCGTCGAGAAACGGGAGTGCGTGCCGGCCGGCGACGACCCGTGCGAGCGCCTCGTGGACTGCGGGGTCGAGCACTGTGCCGACCAGCTCGCGCATGCGCTCGATCGCCGCGGCCGGCTCCATGCGTTCCTGGTACGGCCGCGACGTGGTCAGGGCGTCGTAGATCTCCGCTGTGCCGATGATGCGTGCGCCGAGGGGAATCGCGTCGCCGCGGAGCCGGTCAGGATAACCGCTGCCGTCCCACCGCTCGTGATGGCTGCGGACAAACGCGATCACATCGTGCAGATGCACCAGCGGCCGGAGAATCTGCGAGCCGACCACGACGTGCTGCTTGACCTCCTCGTACTCCGCATCGGTGAGCGGACCGGGCCGGCTGAGCAGATCCTCACGGATGCCGATCTTCCCGATATCGTGCAGGCGTCCGGCCGTTCGCACGCGCTCGATCTGGTCGTCGTCGGCACCGGTCGCCGCGGCGACGGTGGCAGCCAGATCGGCTACGCGCGCGGAGTGACCGCGCAGGTGCGGATCCTTGGCCTCGAGCGCGTTCACCAGCGCCTCGAGCGTCGCGACGGAAATCCGTTCGATGTCCGTGCGGCTGCTGTGACGATCGGCCATGCGTTCGGAACGCCGCGCGAGTGCGCGCGCGATCGCGCGCTCGAGCAGTTCGAGGTTCACCGGTTTCGAGAGGTAGTCCAGCGCGCCACGCTGCATGCAGAGCGCCGCCGTGGTCGCGTCGCCGGCGCCGCTGAGCATGAGCAGTGCGACGTCGGGATCGGCGGCCATGATCTGCGACACGAGTTCGACGCCGCTGGATCCGGGAAGTCCCACGTCCAGCAACATGCACTGAATTCTGCGGGCACCCAGCACCGCCAGCGCCTCGCGGCCGTCGGCGGCCGTCACCGCTTCATATCCCAGTTGATCAAGAAACCGGGAGAGCATGTCACGGACGGCCGCGTCGTCATCGACGACGAGGACCACGGTCTGCGCGCCGGCCACCGGCGTGCTCAGGCGACGAACTCCACGGCGACGTGCTCCGGAATGATGCCTGCCTCGAACGCGCGATCCAGCAGCGCCTGCACGGCCTGCCGACCGCGCGCTCCGTAGTCCACCGTCCACTGATTCACGTACATGCCCACGAACGTGTCGGTCCGCTCTTCGCCGATACCGCGATTGAACTGACTCGCATGCGCGAGTGCCGGTGCGCGGTGCTCGAGCCCGTACACGATGCTCGCACGGAGGTCGCGGCCGATCTGCTCGATCACTGCGGTGCCGAGATCGCGGCGCACGACGTTCCCGCCCAGTGGCAGCGGCAGCCCGGTGTCGCCGAGCCACCATGCGCCAAGATCCTCCCACAGATGCAGCCCGTCGTCGGCGTAGGTGAGCTGGCCCTCGTGAATGAGCAGGCCCACATCGACGTCGCCGCGGTGTACCGCGTCCTCGATCTGATCGAACGGCACCACGACGGTCTGGACGTCTGGCTGATACAGCCTGAGCGCGAGATATGCGGTAGTGAGCAGACCGGGAATGGCCACGCGCTTTCCGCGCAGCGCCGCACACGGATCCGCCGGCTTGGGAGACTTCGACACGAGCCGCGGGCCGTAGCCATCACCCATCGAGCTGCCGGAGCCGAGGAGCGCGTAGTCCTTCCAGATGTACGCGTAGGCGTGGATGGACACGGCGGTAACCTCGAGCTCAGCCTTCCGCGCGCGCTGATTGAGCGACTCGATGTCCGAAAGCTCGTGGACGTACGTGAGCTCGCCGGTGTCGATCTTCCCTTCGGCGAGCGCGTAGAACATGAAGGCGTCGTCGGAGTCGGGGCTGTGCGCGACGCGAATCGTCTGGGGCATCGTGGATCCGTCGGGGGTCGGTGTGATGGCCGGCGTTGCCGCTACTTCGCGGCGTCGGCCTTGCGCGCGAAATCGTCGATGATGTCCGCGTGATCGACATACTCCGCGCGGCGCGTCGCGCGTTGCGCGGCGGCGTACTTCCGGAAATCGGCGTAGGCGGCGCGGAGCGCGGCGGTATTCTGTTCGAACCCGGCGATGTCGCCGCGGACCACGTACGCGAGCAGATAGCCGGGCACTTTGATCAGCATCGTATCGGTGAGCGCACGCGCCGCATCGGTCTGGCCAATCTGCGCGTGCAGCACGGCGGCGTGGTAGCGCTCATCGTTGCTGACGGTGTCGAGCTGGCTGTATGCGCCGATCGCCATCGGGGTGAAGTTCACCACGGTTGCCGTATCCCCACGCGACGCGGCGTCCATGATCCGATTGTTGAGCCGGACAAACCGTTCGGCCGGCGAGAGCTGGCTGATGTCCGGCGCCCGGCCGGTCGGAAGGCCGCCGCCCGCATCCGCGACGCTTCCACGGGTCCCGGCGTTCCCCACATTCGCCATGTCCGGCACTGCGGCGGTCGGGCGGTCACGCAGCACCTTCACCACGATGAACAGGAGAAGCAGCGCCACCGCGACGCCTGCCACGGTCCATGCGGTCCGCTCCGAGCGTGCGCCCGGTACGGCACTCGCGCGCGCCCCGGCGGCGGCCTGACCGCAGCGGTGACAGAAATGCGCCTGCACCGAAAGCGGCGCCTGACATGCGCTGCATGCGCGCGGGCCCGCAGCAGCCCCGCACGCGCTGCAGAACCGGCCGGTCAC
>JBDTQV010000141.1:0-5748 GCA_039932015.1 Gemmatimonadota bacterium
GTCGCAGTCCAGTGGCTGGTTCGGTCAGCTGATCCAGCGCTCGGACGACGGCGGGGTGACGTGGGAGCCGATGAACAAGGACTTCATCTACGACGGGGTGCCGGGCACGCATCAGTGGTACGATGGGACGCCCCACCCCTGGGAATTCAAGCGCGTGTGGCACCTCGAGCCCTCGCTCACAGAGCGGGACACGCTGTATGCGGGCGTCGAAGACGCCGCACTCTTCCGTTCGACCGATGGCGCGAAGAGCTGGGAAGAGCTCTCGGGACTGCGGCAGCATGGGTCGGGCCCCGCCTGGCAGCCCGGCGCGGGGGGCATGTGTCTGCACACGATTCTGCTCGACCCGTCCAATCCGAACCGCATCTTCATCGCGATCTCCGCGGCCGGCGCGTTCCGCAGCGATGACGGCGGCGCGACCTGGCGCCCGATCAATCATGGGCTTCGCTCGCAGTACATCCCGGACCCTGCGGCCGAGGTGGGCCACTGCGTGCACCGGATCGCCATGCATCGCGCGCGGCCGAACGTGCTCTACATGCAGAAGCACTGGGATGTAATGCGGAGTGACGACGCCGGCGACAACTGGCGCGAGGTGAGCGGCAACCTCCCCAGCGACTTCGGCTTTCCCATCGACGTGCATGCGCATGATCCGGAGACCGTGTACGTGGTGCCGATCAAGAGCGATTCGGAGCACTACCCGCCGGACGGGAAGCTTCGGGTGTACCGTAGCCGCACCGGGGGTGATGAGTGGGAGGCGCTCACGAACGGGCTGCCCCAGCAGGACTGCTACGTCAACGTGCTCCGCGACGCGATGGCGGTCGACTCGCTCGACGAATGCGGCATCTACTTCGGCACCACCGGAGGCCAGGTCTACGCATCCGCCAACTCGGGCGACACGTGGGCGCCGATCGTGCGCGACCTGCCCGCCGTTCTGTCGGTCGAGGTGCAGACGCTCGCATGATCCGCGTCGAGCTCCCCGAGCACCTGCGCACGCTCGCGGGCGTGAGCAATCACGTGCAGGTCGAGGTCACCGGACCGGTAACGCAGGCGGCTGTGCTGGATGCGCTCGAGTCCGCATTTCCGGTGCTTCGCGGCACGATCCGCGACCAGACGAGCCACCGGCGCCGGCCGTTCGTGCGATTCTTTGCATGCGGCGAGGACCTCTCGCACCAGCCGGCTGACGCGCCGCTGCCGGCGGCGGTTGCGGCCGGCGGCGAGCCCTTCATGATCGTGGGAGCAATCGCCGGCGGCTGAGTGGCCCAGCGCGTCCGGCGCCATGGCACCGGCCTGTTGAATCCGCTACTCTCCGGGAGCCGTAGGGATCATCCTGCGACTCCCGTTTTCCTTTTATTCCGAGTCTTTCATGCGACGCAAGTATCTCTGGGGTCTCGCGCCTCTCGCCCTGATCCCGGTCCTCGCCGGCGTGCGTGCCCACCGCGGCGACACCGTCGACGGGCAGCTGCTCTTCGAGGAGGTCCGGGCGCGGGTCGCGCGCGGCGCCGTCGACTCGATTTCCGACGACAAGATCTATGAGAATGCCGCACGCGGCCTTGTCGACAAGCTCAATGATCCGTATGCCGAGCTGTATTCACCGGAGGAGCTGGCCAACTTCTCGCGCAACACACTCCGGAACGACTATGCCGGTGTCGGCATGCAGATCCAGGACCAGCTCGGCGCCATCGTCGTCGCCACCGTGTACCCCAGGACGCCGGCGGCGCTCGGTGGAGTGCAGGTCGGCGATCGCATCATGAGCGTGGACACTTCGTCGGTCACCGGCCTCAAGATCGAAGCCGTCTCGGGCAAGCTCCTCGGCAAGGCCGGCACGCCCGTGACGGTCACGTTCAAGCGCCCCGGCGTCGACACGCCGATCCAGCAGCGGTTCCGGCGCGCCGTCGTGCACATTCCCGCGGTGCCGTACGCGGTCATGCTCGACAACGGCGTCGGCTACATCCCGCTGCAGCGGTTCAATGATTCCTCCGCGGGAGACGTGACGGCCGCGATTGGACAGCTCCGTGCAGCCGGCGCGCGGTCCTTCGTGCTCGACATGCGCGGCAATCCGGGCGGCAGCGTCGAAGAGTCGGTTGCGATCAGCAATCTGTTTCTGGCCGGCGGCCAGGAAATCGTGAGCGTGCGCTATCGCGACCGCGATCCTGAAGTGCGCCGCACCGAAGGCAGCGGCCCGCACGTGACGGAACCGATGATCGTGCTGGTCGATGGCGGCGCCGCATCAGCCGCGGAGATCGTGGCGGGTGCGCTGCAGGACCACGATCGCGCACTCGTCGTCGGCACGACATCGTATGGCAAGGGCGTGATGCAGAGCATCTACCCGCTGCATCAGGGCTGGGCACTCAAGCTCACAACGGCCAAGTGGTACACGCCGAGCGGTCGAAGCATTCAGCGGGAGCGGGTGATCCGAAACGGCCAGTTCGTCGCGGCGGTGCCCGATTCGCTGGAGACTGACTCGTCGCGCCGCGTGCGGCCGGCATTCAAGTCGGACATGGGACGCGTGGTGTATGGCGGTGGGGGGATTGCGCCGGATGTCGTCGTCTCCGCGGATACGATCACGACGCCGGAGCAGTCGTTTCTTCGCGCGATCGGGCCAAAGGCGCAGGAGAGCTATCATGCGCTCTACGACATGGCGATCGAGCTGCGACCGCGCACTCGCGCCGATTTTGTGGTGCAGCCCGCGTGGCGCGAGGACTTCTTCAAGCGTCTGACGGCGGCGGGAGCATCAGTCACGCGCGCGCAGTTCGACGCGGCGACGCCCGTCGTCGATCGCCTGATCGAGCAGCAGATCGCGACGCTCGCGTTCGGTGACTCGAGCGCGTTCCGGCGTCAATCGAAATCGGATACTCAGCTCCGGCGAGCAGTCGAGCTGCTGCGCAATGCGCGCTCCCAACCGGCGCTGTTCGTCGCGGCCAATGGCCAGACTGCGAAGTAGGCACGTGGCCGGCTGACGCCGGCATTCCCGGTACACCAACGCGGAGCACCGATATATCGGGCTCCGCGTTGTTGCTGCGTTCCGTTGCTGGTGCGTCCCGGTGTCGCTGGCCCCCTTCGTCCCCGCGCGTGATTCGCCTGTGATTCATCCCACAGCCGCCGCTTTGCCACGGCCGCATTATGATGCCCGTAAGTCATTGACCGTCAATGACTTGTGTTGATAAGTCTGTGGAAATAGTGTGCGTTGCGTGTGGACAATGGCGCGCGCCCGTGGAAAAACAGGGCGCATGGCTCCGGATCACACACCAGGCCGGTGGCGAGTGACCGCACATTGTCCACAGAGATACCACCATTGGAGGATTTCGCGATGGCCAAGGCGATGTGGAGTGGTGTAATCAGCTTCGGCATGGTGAGCATCCCGGTGAAGCTGTATTCCGCCACCTCGAGCAAGGACATCAGCTTCAACCTCCTCCACGCCACCTGCGGCACCCGGCTTCAGCAGAAGCGCTGGTGTCCGACCGACGAGGTCGAGGTGCCATGGAACGAGACGGTACGCGGCTACGAGTACTCGAAGGGCGAATATGTGACGCTCACCGACGAGGACTTCGAAAGCCTTCCGCTGCCCAGCAAGCACACGATCGAGCTCACGGCGTTCGTCGACGAGTCGGAGATCGACCCGGTGTACTACGAGAAGAGCTATTACCTCGAGCCCGACAAGAATGGCCAGAAGCCATACGCGCTGCTGCTCAAGGCGCTTGAAAAGAAGAATCTCACCGCACTCGCCACGATCACGATCCGGAAGAAGGAGCAGCTCTGCACGATTCGTCCGCGCGAAGGAACGATCATGCTGGAGACGCTCTATTATCCCGACGAAGTCACCGCCGAGCGAGACGTAGACCTGGGCACCGTGAAGGTGACCGACCGCGAGCTCGACATGGCGTTTACGCTCATCGAGTTGCTTCGGAAGCCGTTCGAGCCGGAGGAATATCACGATCACTATCGCGACGCGCTGAGCGAGATGATCGAAGCCAAGCTCGAGGGCAAGCAGGTGGTTCGGTCGCCGGCGCCGCGCGATTCGAAGGTGATCGATCTGGCGGAGGCGCTGAAAAAGAGCGTGGCCGCCGCCAAGAAGAGCGGTGCGCGTGCCAAGCCGCCCGCCCGCGCCGTGCGCGCCCGGCGGAAGGCGGGCTGACGTGGGCGCCGCGCGCGGCGGCAGGGCCGGCGCCGACATCCTCGCCGTCGTGCAGGACCTGGCGGCCGCCGAGTCGAAGGCGGTGCTTCAGGTCGAGGGCCACGAGTTGCCCGTGACGAATCTCGACAAGCATCTCTGGCCGGGAAATACCAAGCGCGACCTGCTGATCTACCTCGCGCGCATCTCGCCCTGGCTCCTGCCGCACCTGTCCGGGCGGCCGGTATTCGTGACGCGATTTCCCAACGGAGTCGGTGGCAAGAGTTTCTACCAGAAGGTGTGGGACGCGCGGCCCGCGTTCGTGAAGACCGTTTCGATCTGGTCGAAGGACAGCGGCACCTCCCGCGACTATCTCCTCTGCGCGAACCTCGCGACGCTGCTCTGGCTTGGCCAGCAGGCGGCGCTCGAGCTGCACGTCTGGTTTTCCAGCACGGCCGCCGGCCGCGATGGGCGCGCGCTGCCGACCCGCTACGGCGATTCGGAGGCGGCGCTCGAGCGCTCGCGGCTCAACTACCCCGACTTCATCGTCTTCGACCTCGATCCCTATCAGTACTCCGGCCGCGAAGCCGCCGGCGCGGAGCCCGAGCTCTATCGCCCGGCGTTCACGCGTGCGCGCCGGCTCGCGTTCGACCTGCGCGAGATCACGGCCACGCTCGGACTCGAGGTGTTCGTGAAGACGTCGGGCCGCACCGGTCTGCACCTCTATCTCCCGATTCGCCGGCGCTTCACGTTTGGCGAAGTTCGCGCGATGGCGGAAACGATCGGACGGCACCTGCAGGCGCGTCACCCGCGTGACGTCACGCTCGAGTGGGCCGTCGAGCGGCGCACCGGCAAGATTTTCTTCGACTACAACCAGAACGTGCGCGGCAAGTCGCTCGCGGCGGCATTCTCGCCGCGGCGGCACCAGCTCGCAACGGTGTCGATGCCACTCGCGTGGGATGAGCTCGAGCACGTGTACCCCACCGACTTCACCATTACGAGCGCGCCCGCGATCCTCGCTGACCGCGGCGATCCGTGGGCCGGCATGCTCGACGCCAAGGCCGATCTCGGCGCGCAGATCGCGAGGGCCGGGTGACGAGGGTGCTGAAGCTGCTGCCGGATACGGCGCAGGCCCGCCTCCGGCCCCGCGCGCAGCCGACATGGATGGCGCCGATGCTCGCGACGCTGGCCGAGACGCGGCCGACCGGCGACGGCTGGATATACGAACCGAAGCTGGACGGTGTGCGCTGTCTGATCTTCGTGCGCGAGGGGCGGGTGCAGCTCATGTCGCGCAATCGCAAGCCACTCGACACCGCGTATCCCGAGCTCGCCGAAGCGCTGGTGACCGCGGTGCGCGGCGACGCCATTCTCGATGGCGAAATCGTCGCGATCGACCCCAGGACCCGACTGCCGAGCTTCTCGCTGCTGCAGCGCCGGATGGGAATACGGAACGAGGCGCTCGCACGGCGGAGCGGTGTGCCGGTGCAGCTCTTTCTGTTCGACTGCCTGTACTACGAAGGCGTGGACCTCACGTCACTCGGCCTCGTCGACCGCAAGGCCGTTCTGCGCGACATCGTCTGGTACGACGAACAGATCCGGTTCACCCCGTTCAAGTCCACCGGATCGGATCGGATGTATCGCGA
>JBDTQV010000142.1:0-5699 GCA_039932015.1 Gemmatimonadota bacterium
TCGCAGTCGATGCGGCGCGTGCTGGTCGACTACGCGCGCGCCCGGAACGCGGCCAAGCGCGGCAGCGCGTTTCGCATCACGCTCGACGACAATGTCGTCGCCGCCGATGGCGGGACGGCAGACATGCTGGTGCTCGATGATGCGCTGGAGCGGCTGAGTGCCGCTGCGCCGCGCTGTACCCGCGTCGTCGAGCTCCGGGTATTCGCCGGTCTTGAGATACCGGAGATTGCCGAAGCGCTCGGGGTCTCACCCGCGACAATCAAGCGAGACTGGCAGTTCGCGCGCGCGTGGCTCGCGCGCGAGCTGGACGGTGCCCGGTGACCGAACCGAAAGCTGCCGCTGCTCGCGTCCGCCGGCTGCGCGACCTGTTCGACGCCGTGCTCGACCTCCCGAGCGGTGAGCGCGCCGGATATCTGCTGCGCGCCGAGCCCGACGCGGGCCTGCGCCACGAAGTGGAATCGCTGGTGACCATGGCGGAGCACGAGACCGATGCGCGGCTCGACATTGGCCCGGCCCTCGTTCGGGAAGCCGGGTCATCACTCGTGGGCACGCAGATCGGGGTCTATAAGGTGGTAGCTCTCGTGGGAGAGGGCGGCATGGGACGCGTGTACGAAGCGGTGCGCGCCGACGATCAGTACCATCAGCGCGTCGCGCTCAAGGTGGTGCAGCACGGGCTCGATTCGGCGCTCGCCATGGCGCGCTTCCGCCGCGAGCGGCAGATCCTCGCCGGTCTCACGCATTCCAACATCGCGACGCTGCTCGACGGCGGCCTCACTGACGACGGGCGCCCGTTCCTGGTGATGGAGTTCATCGAGGGCGCGCCGATCACCGTCTGGTGTGACGCGAATGGCGCCTCCGTTCGCGAACGGCTGGCGCTCTTCCGCCAGGTGTGTGCCGCGGTCGGATCCGCCCACCGGAATCTCGTCATTCATCGTGACCTCAAGCCCGGCAATGTGCTCGTCACGCCGGACGGGACCGTCAAGCTCCTCGACTTCGGGATCGCAAAGATGCTGGGCGACGAGGCCGAGGCGGACGGGCTGCCGCTCACGCGCGGCGGCGCCCGCGTGTTCACGCCGGAATACGCGAGCCCCGAGCAGATCCGCGGTGACGTGCTCACCACTGCATCCGACGTCTACTCGCTCGGCGTGCTGCTGTTCGAGCTGCTCGCGGGACGCCGGCCGTTCGTCGTCTCGTCCGGGTCGACGTCGGAGCTGGAGCAACGGGTTCTGAGCGAGACGGCTCCGAGGCCGAGTGCGGTGGCACGCGCCGGGCCGCAGAAACGAGTCAGCGAAGACCTGGACCTGATCGTGCTCAAGGCGCTCCGGAAGGAGCCCGAACGTCGCTATCCATCGGTCGAAGCACTGGACGACGATGTGCGGCGCTGGCTCGCGGGACTGCCGGTGCGCGCGCATGGCGATGCAATCGACTATCGCATTGGGAAGTTCATTCGCCGGAATGCCGTGGCAGTGACGGCCGCGGTGCTGGTGGTGGCGGCACTCGTCGGTGGCGTGGTCTCTACCGCCTGGCAGGCGCGCCGCGCCCGTGCCGAGCAGGCAACGGCTGAGCGCACCAGCCGCTTCCTGCGCGAGCTGCTGAGCTCGGTGAAGCCAGCCATGGAGGGCAGGGACGTGCCGGCGTCGGAGCTGCTCGATTCCGCCGCGGCGCGCATCGGAACCGAGCTGGCCGGGGAACCGGCGGCGCAGGCGGAGATCGAAGCGGTCGTGGGCCGGAGCTACCAGGCGCTCGGCCACTACGATCCGGCGCTCGTCCATCTCTCGCGGTCCCTTCGATTATATGAGCGGGTATCGGGACCGGGGAGCGACGCCGCGATCGGCGCGCTCAGCAGTGTTGCCGCGCTCCACCTCGCGCGCGGCGAGCTTCCCTTGGCGGACACGCTCTTCGGGCGTGCACTCGCGCTGCAGCGCCGGCGTCACGCCGAGCCGGATACGGCCACTGCCTTGCTGCTGCAGTATCTCGGCAGCGTGGCGCACAGTCGTGGCGAACCGGCGGCGGCGGAGCGGCTGCATCGCGAAGCGCTCGCAATCCGGAAGCGCATCCTGCCGCCGGGCGACGACATGATTGCCTATTCGCTGAACGATGTCGGCGTGGCGCTCGGCGAGCAGGGGCAGTGGGCCGCGGCCGAGTCACTGCATCGCGCGGCCGTCTCGATCCTTCGGCGCAATCACCAGCGGCCGTATCCGCTCCTGGCCGATGCGCTCAACGGGCTCGCTGGCGCACTCGATCTGCAGGGGAAGAACGCCGCGGCTGACAGCGCATACCGCGCCGTGATTGCGCTCCGCCGCCAGTTGCTCGGCCCCGAGCATCCCGACTACGCGTTCACGGTTTTCAACTATGCGGGCTTCGTGTTCGATCAGGGCCGATACACGGAGGCGCTCGCGCTGGCGCGCGAGGTGCTGGCGCTGCGCGGACGTACGCTGCCCGAGAGTCATTCGGCGGTCGCCGCGGCGCTGCAGACGGCGGGGCGCAGCCTCGACAAGCTCGGCGACACCGAAGGCGGCGGCCGTGCACTGATGGAGAGTGTCGCGTTGCGCCGGCGCTACCTGCCGGCGGATAGTTGGCTCATCGCCAACTCGGAGAGTGTGCTCGGCGAGCACTTCACGCTCACCCGGGAGTTCGTGCAGGCGGCGCCGCTCCTCCGGCACGCGTCGCTGGCGCTCGAGCGGGCGCTCGGGCCCAATGACCCGCGAGTCGCAGCGGTGCACCGCCGGAAGGCCGCGCTCTACGCCGCGTGGGGGCGGACGGACCCGGACCCGCGCTGAGCCATGGCGGGCGGTGGCGCCGCCTTAGCTGGTATGATGCGCCTCGTACTCAGACATATCAGCGGGTCGCGCGCGACGGAGATCGAGATCGTGCCGTTCGGCGCGCACCGGGAGATCGTGCTGGGGCGCGCAGCGTCGGCCGGCGTGCGGTTTGATGCGCGCGCGGACGCGGGCGTCGGCCGGTACCACGCACGCATCACGCCGGGGGAGCGCGCGGCGGAGCTGGTACTGACCGATCTGGGGAGCCGTAACGGAACATTCGTGAACGAGTGCCGGGTGGAGGCGCCGGTGATCGTACGGTCCGGAGACATCGTGGCGCTCGGGCGCGGCGGGCCGAAATTTCAGGTGCTGGTGAGCGGTGGGGAGTGACAGGCGCGCCACCCTTCCGAACCCCCAAACGCCATCGTATCCTACCTCATCCGCACTGTCACACACCCGCGGTACCCTTGGCCTCACCCCCGCTCGCCGGGTCCACTACCGCTCCCAACGCCCGGCCGCTCGCGGCCGCTGAGGTCTTTTGTCCGTTCCGGCGTCACAAACCCTGTCCGCGCTCGAAGCCATTACGCGCGCCGAGCCCCGTGCGCGCAAGATTCTCGTCGCCCCCGACGTCAACTGGGCGCGCGAGATCCTGTTCGCGCTCGCCTGGCGCACCGGCGGGTGGGTCGGCTGGGAACCCGCCACGCTCCGGAGCGTCGCCGAGGAGCTCGCCTTTGCGGATCTGGGCGCGACGGGCCGGCGGGTCGCCGGTGACGTCGAGCTCACCACCCTGGTCGATGAGGCGCTGATCGACGCCGTGGAGTCGAGCGCGGTCGGGGCGGCCTTCTCCAGTCTTTCCGGCGGACTCGGCTTCAGAAAGGCGGTGCGCGACGCACTGCTCGAGCTGCGCATCGCCGGCATCGGCGCCGCACAGGTGCGTCAGGCTGCGATGCCCGGCTCGCCCGCGCGCGATCTGGCCGCGGTTCTGGAACGCTACGAACGCCGGCTCGCGGGCGCGCGCGCGGTAGATCCCGCGGGCATCTTCGCACTCGCGCTCGATGCGTTCGATCGCGAAGCGCCGTTCACGCTCAGCGGTACGCTCGTTCTCGCGCCCGATCTCAGGAGCGCCGGACTTCCCGGTGCGCTCGTCGCCCGCCTGCTCGACCTCGGCGCTCGCCCGCTTGCGGGGGATCAGCCCGTCGGACTCGAGCCGCCGGCGCGAACCATCGGGGCAATTGCGAACGCTCGCGCCGTTGCTGCGTGGCCGGCGGACGCGAGCGTCGCACCGTCCCCACTCACCTGGCTCTGCTCTGGTGATATCGCCCCGGCGGAAGCGAACTTCGCGACGGTCGACGTGGATCTCTTCGCCGCCAGTACGCCGACCGACGAAATCCGCGAGGTGCTCCGCCGCGCCGTCGCCGAGGGCAGGACGTGGGATGAGATAGAAATCGTCACCACGGATCCCGATACGTACGGTATTGCGCTCGACGCGGTGTGCTCGCGCGCCGGTATTCGCTACAGCTCGCTCTCCGGCCTGCCGCTCGCCCGCACCCGCATCGGCCGGGCACTCGAGCGCTGGCTCGGCTGGATCGGCGACGGGCTCCCGGTCGACATGATCCGCGAGGCACTCGAAGCGGGCGACCTCGCACTTGCCGAGTCGCCCGTCGCACCCGGCGCGCTCGCGCGCCGGCTCCGGCGGCTCGGTATCGGCTGGGGACGCGGGCGGTACGAAGCGGCGCTCGAGCGCCTCCGGAAAGGAAGCGACGCGCCGACAGCGTACGACGATGAAACCGCCGAAGAGTTCGCGGATCGTCTCGCGCGACACCGCCGCCAGGACACCGAGCTCGCGCGGCTGATCGACGCGCTGCTCCGATTCACGCCGCCGGTGCCTGAGCGCGGTGTCACGATTCCCGTTCACACATCCGCCGCGGCACTCGCACGCGCGACTGTCGGGTGGCTCGCGCTGCTGCCGCTCCACGGCGACGCCGAAGCCCGCACGGCCGCTCGCCTTCGCACCCGGCTCGACGATCTTGCCGCCACCGGCGGCAACATCGTCTCGTTCGGCACCGCGCTCGCCGAGCTGCGCGACGCGCTCTCAGACCTGCGCGCGTGGACGGCGTCCAGCGAAGGCCGCAAGCCATGGAGCGCGAGCGGCGGTGCAGTGCATCTCACCGATCTCGCGCACGCGGGAACCACCGGACGGTCACGGGTATTCGTCGTCGGCCTCGATGCGGATCGCGCCGCCGGCGCGCGCGTGCAGGACCCGATTCTGAACGATGCGGCGCGTGCCGCCATCGATCCGGATTCGCTTCCGACCACCGCGGTGCGTCGCGCCGAGCGCGGGTGGACTCTCGCCCGCGCGCTCGCCCGGCTGCGTGGGCGGGTGACGCTTTCGCACGCGATTGCCGGTGATACCGGCGATCGCGCGGTCGGCCCCGCGCATGTAATGCTGCAGGCGCACCGGCTCATCCAGCGCGACGCGTCGCTCGATTACGACAGCCTCCGCGTCCGGCTCGGCACGCCCGTATGTCCCGTGCCGGCCAACGGCGACGAGGCGCTCGACCCGCGCGAGGTCTGGCTCGCCGCGATTGCGCAGAACGGCGTACTGCTCGATGCCGAGCTTCCGGTGCGTGCGCACTACGCGCTGCTCGACACGGGGCTGCTCGCGCTGGTCGCCCGGAAGGATGGGCGGCTCTGCGCGCATCACGGGCTCGTTGTTGCCGCCGCCGGACGATTCGATCCTCGCGCCAGCGAGCGCCCGATTTCACCATCGTCGCTCGAGCGACTCGCCACCTGCCCGCTCGCCTGGTTCTATCACTACGGCCTCCGGCTCCGTCTGCCCGACGACCCGGCGTACGACACCGAGCGATGGCTCGACCCGATGGCGCGCGGATCGCTGCTCCACCGACTGTACGAACAGCTCACGACCGAGTACCAGGGACG
>JBDTQV010000143.1:0-5691 GCA_039932015.1 Gemmatimonadota bacterium
GGATGGGTGCGCAGTTTCCGATACGCAAACGGCGCGGCGACCGAACCGCGCGAGTGGGTGAGCCGCTGACGATGCCAGTCGGTCATGGAATTATGGCCGAGGCGCCCCTGGCTCGGGCAGCCGCACGGTGAGTGCCCAGCTCCGCTCTTCGCCGGACTGCAGCACCTGCGCGGTTTGCCACTCGTACACCGCCTGATCCAGCCGGTCCGGCGCGCCGATGCACGGCTCCAGCGCCAGGTTGTAGTACGGCGTCCGTCCCTTCGGCGCCCATCCGGCACAATTGATCCAGATTCCGATCTGCGGTACCTGTGACGCGTCGACCTCGAAGACCAGTTGCTCCCCCGCGCTCGGATCAGTCAGCACTGCGCGGCCCTCGGTGCCGATATCCCCGAACAGCTTCATAGCCCACGCAGCGTCCGCCGCTGGAAAGGTGAACCGTCCGGGTTCGAGCGTGGCGCTCGCGCGCGGCGGCCACTCGAGGGTATCGCCATGCTCGATGCCCGCCTGACCATGCGCTGCATCCACCCGCACGTTCCGCACCCCCGGCAGTTCGATGGTCGTGCCCGGCTGCACGTTGAGCAGCGGATGGGACGACCAGATCCACGGGAATGGCTCGCCGCCGAGATGCTGGACCCGGTAGCTGAACCGAACGACCGGCTCGACCGGATCGAGCGTGATCTCGCGGTCGAACTGATACGGGTACCGCACGCCGAGCGCGCTGCCGCGGAGCGTCGTTCCACCGGCGTGCTCGTACACGGCGCTCTCCCACGTCGCGTTCCAGAGCTCGCCATGGTCCGGCAGCGATGCGGCAGTGGGATCCCCGGGCACCGGACAGGGCCCTGCCGTCGGGAAACACTCGTCCCACCCGCCGCTGTCCGCCGTCTCGACGTACGACGCGCCGGCCCCCCTGGGCGGCGCAAGCGGAATCTGCTCGTTGCGCCACAGCCACTCGCGCCCGCTGAGCCGCCGAAGATTGGTGAGCTTCATGCCGAGCGACGGCACCGCGACGACTTCAAGGGTGGAGGAGCGCAGTGCGACGGCGGGAAAACCGGAGACGGATAGCTGGCGGTACGGCACGGCTGCGCTCCTAGGCGGCGCTCGCGATGGCGAGCTCGAGCTCGGCACCGACGCCTGCCGACTCGGCGACGCGCGCGATCGTTTCGCCGATCTTGTTGTTGGGCGTCGATGCGCCGGCCGTGATCCCAATGCGCCGTGCACCGCCCAGCCAACCGGCTTCGAGTGATTCCGCCTTCTGCCCGGCCGGCTGATGGCGGATCGTATGCGCCACGGGATCGATCCCGTCGGCATCCTCGATGTGGTAGGTCCGGACACCCTTCGAGCGGCAGAGCGCGGCCAGATGACAGGTGTTGCTCGAATTGTATCCGCCCACCACCAGCATCAGGTCGAGCGGCTCCTCCAGCAGCTGCACCACCGCGTCCTGCCGCTCCTGCGTCGCCGAGCAGATCGTATCGAAGCTGCGGAAATGTTTGGAGACCGTGTCCTCGCCGTGGCGCCGCGCCATCGCACCGCGGAATTCCGCGGCGATCGCGAGCGACTCGCCCGAGAGCATCGTCGTCTGGTTGGCGATGCCGACGCAGTCGAGATCACGGCTGAAATCGAATCCGGGAGACGTTGCCTTCGCGAACCGCGCCGCGAGCGCCGCTGCGTCACCGCCGCGCTCGATGTAGTCGAGCACCAGGCGCGCTTCGGCCATGTCGAACACGACGAGATAGCGGCCGTTGGGGTACTTCATCACCTGGCTGGCGGTCGCCTTCGTTTCCTCATGCCAGTGCTTGCCGTGGATGATCGCGGTGTATCCGTCCCGCGCGTACGCGTCGACTCGCTTCCAGACGTTGAGCACCGAGCCGCACGTGGTGTCCACCAGCAGGCAGCCGATCGCGCGCAGCCGCTCGAAATCGCGGATCGTCACACCGAAGGCCGGCATGATCACGACGTCTTCGGGCGTGATCCCGGAGAAGTCGACATCCTGCTCCGGATCGTGCGCGAGGATCTGGATGCCCATCTCGCGCAGCTTCCGGTTGACGTGCGGATTGTGAATGATTTCGCCGACGAGGAAGAGGCGGCGATCGGGAAACTTGAGGCGGGTCTCGTAGGCGTAATCGACGGCGCGGTCGACCCCGTAACAGAAGCCAAATTCCCGGGCCAGCCGGAAGGTGAGCGGTCCCGCTTCGAGCCGATACTCGCCTGCGCGAAGCGCGTCGACGACCGAGCTGTGGTAGTCAGTTGTGAGCTGGCCTTCGATCGCCGACTTGAGGCCGAATCCCTTCCGGAAATACGTCGATTCCATGCCCTTAATCTACACCGCCGCGGGCTCCGCAGTCGGCGCCGCCGGACGCCACCGGGAGCCCGGCGAACCGAGCCGTGACGCGGAGTGTGCCCGGAGTGCCGGGAGTCGTCGCGTTCGCTTCCAGTGCTCCTGACACCTGCGCGCCGGCGCGCTCGAGCGTGATGGTTCCCTCGATCGCGCTGTAGTCGTTCATGGCTGACTTGCCCGGCCACCGGACCGCGGCCGCGCCGCGCGGCACCTTGGTGCCGGCGCCGGTTACCGGGTATGAGCCCGGAACCAGCCGGTCAGCCGGATACAGCACCATGCCGAAGCCGGTGTCGTTCGATTCAGCGATGAGGACGAGTGGTCCGCCCGGTGCGCACCAGGTCGCACGGGCTGGCAGCGATACGCTTGCGGTGTCCAGGCCGGCCCATCGCACCGTGACCGTCGGCCCGCGGCTGCATGCGCCGCAGCATGTCGCGACGACGCCGGCCGCGCATCGCCGCGCAAGAACGCCGTTCACCGTACCGCCTGCAGGACGATATCGAACCGCCATTTCGACCCCGTGTTCGGGCTGACCGGATGGCTGAGGTCGAGCCGGAACAACGTGCTCCGAAGCAACGGGCTGTAGATCGACACACCAACCCCGCCTCCCACGAGCGCGCGCTTGAACAGATCGGCGGCGGCAGCCGCGTGCCCGGCATCGATGAAGACGACCGGGCGGATGTTGCCACGCAGCGGCGACGCATCGAGCTGCGCCGACCAGAACGCCGGCCCCCGCTCTACCCCATAGCCGAATCCCCGCACCGTACTCAACCCGCCGAGCCGGAACAGGTACTGCGCCACCGGCGTGGCCGCGGCACCGGCCTTGACCCGCAGGGTGACACCGCGCGCCCCGCCGAAAAAGCTCCGCTGGGCCTGTCCCATCACGCGGGCGGAGCGGCGGCCGGCGCCCGCGAGCCCTTCCCCCGCGAGACTCCAGCGCAGCGGGCCGAAGCCGTTGAATCGAATCCCGCCGTTCGCGTAGGTGCCCTCATCTACCGCGGGGTTCGGGGCAAAATCGCCGGTGCCGCCCAGAAGATCGTTGAGGCCGGCATGGGCGCGCTGCACCACCGAACGCTGCTGCTCCCCGCGCCCCGTCAGCACGATATCGAGCCCGGTCGCGAGCGACGTCTCGAAGGAAAATCCTCCGCCCGTCGCGAGGTAGTAGTCGGCGTCGTCGTGCGCGGTAAACAGCGCATTGAAGCTGTTGAAGAATGTCTTCCCCGGCGAGAACGGATCGGCGTCCGCGACGTCGCGCCAGCCGCCGATCGTGAGCCGGCCGGATGGCGCATCGTGTACGAGACTGAGCCGGCCGGTGACGCGCCGGTCGCTGAACCCGTATCGCACCGTGCCGAACAGGTCGGTGAAATCGGTATTCGGCACCCGCTCCCGGTACCCCACGCCGAGCGACAGCCCCTGCACGCGATTGTACTGGAGCGCGTCGCCCACGTTCTGATATGCGAACCCGCGCGCCTTCCGGAGCGTGATGTCGTCGTTCAGCTCCTCGGTGAGCCGGGCCAGGTCTGCCTGGGTGGCGCGGAGCCGCTGATCGTCGCCGGCGTCGAGCTCGTAGCGGAGCGAGTCGGTCCAGCCGCCGTATTTCGCGAGCGAATCGTTCGAGGGCCGATGAATCTCGAACCGCCCGCCATTCCAGAGCCCGGTGCGGGTCCAGCCGACGGTGTCGCGCGCCGCCGCGTCCTGCGTCTGGCGCGCGGCCCGCACCGAATCCCGTCGCGCCATCCGGACGGCGCGACTCGAGTCAGTGTGCGCGGTGTCCGGAGGCGGAAGTGCAAAGGCGACGGCGCGCCCGGTGTTGATGGCGTAGTCGTCGAAGGTGGTGACGGCCTTGAACGGAATCACGACATCCAGGAGCGGCGCGCGCACGTGGCCGGCAATCGCCTGGCGATACGGCATCCAGAAACGGCCCTCCTGGAGGCCGTATTCGAGATCGGCGTCGATGCTGATGAGGTTGTTGGCGATCCGGTTGACGCGGCGGGCATTCGAGGAATCTCCGCGCGTCGTGTCCGGCCGCATGTACAGCTCGGTCCCGACATACCGGAAGGTGAAGCGCACCACTTCCGCGTTGTCCGCGTCGAGCCAGAGACGGCCCACCACCAGCGCGGGCGCCGCGCGTTTGGGCGTGAACTGAACCGAGTAGAGCCGAATGCGCCGCCCGCCTGCGATGACGGCGGTAAGACTATCGGTCAGGTCGTAGTGGTACCAGTCGGGACCGGTAGTGCTGAGCGGATGCAGCGCGCCAGTGGCCGGAAACTCATCGCTGACGATGCGCACCGAATCGCCGACCGAGCGTGGCACGAACCACGGCCGGTCGAACACGCTGGAGAGCGGCGGCGATCCATTCCGTGCCGCCGCCCGCCGGCCGACGACGTCGATCCGGATGTCATTGGGGCGCTGCCACGCAATCTTCGCTTCCTGCTCTTCCACCGTCCCGACCGGGAGCCGGCCCCACCGCCGCCGTCCGATCGATGCCGTGAGCCGGTAGCGGAGCCGCGCCTGGTAGTCCACGACAGCGGAGTCCTGCTGCTGGCGGCGCGCGATCGCCCGCAGCACCAGAACGCGGGTGGCAGGATTGGCGAAGGAAATAGTGGTGTCGGGCTGCTGTGTGGCGGGTGCCGCAGTGGTCTGGAGAACGAGCGCCGCTAGGAGGTTTGCGACCATTTGCTTCGGCCATCCCGGTGAAGCCCGTATGCCTTGAGCCGCCGCCAGAGGGTGGTTCGGCTGATGCCAAGTTCCTTGGCCGTTTCCGCGAGCTTCCAGTTGTGCGAGTCGAGCGTCCGAACGATAGCGTCCTTTTCACGAGCGGCCAGGGTCGTGGCGCCGTCGATGCCGGGAATGAACATCGCCTCGCCCACTTCGAGCGATCCAACCCGGAGCGGTCGCAGCCTTCCGCCAATCGCCGCGAGCCTCGGCAGGAGGTCGGCCGAGCCTTCGGACAGGTCGAGCTCGGTCAGTTGCCCCCGCGCCTGCTGATTGGCGTATAACACTTTACCTTCGGCGTCGAATACGACGACCCCCTCGCTGAACCCGTCGAGCAGGGCCTTGGCCAGCGGGGAAAAAACCGATGGCATCGTGTGCTGCGGAAGTGTCTCAGGCATGGCCAAATATACGCCAATTTGGGGTGAAAGTTTCATATGGCGACGTTCGAGCCGCCTCCCGCGCCTTCCGGTTCCTGCTAGGAGTCGTCTCAGGCGGGGTGCGGCCACACACTCGCCGATCGCTGCCGACGTTCCACCCAGCGGATCAGGGCCAACCCGGCAAAGATCCCGATGCCCGCCACGATCGTTCGCGCCCCAACCGACTCGCCCGCCAGCACCAGTGGCGCGACCCAGAGCCAGCCGCGC
>JBDTQV010000144.1:0-5658 GCA_039932015.1 Gemmatimonadota bacterium
GCCGCCGCAAGGCGCAGCATCGTGGTCTGGGGCACGACATCGCCAGCCGGCGTTTGCTGCACGAAGAGATCCTCGGCGAATTGTGTGGTGTACGAGCGCGAAACCTCGCGCCGCACAGAATGGCGGTCAAGGGAGCGCTTGCGGTAGATTTCCACATTCAGCGACGCGGGCGTCGCGTCGACAGATCTCAATTCATGAGGGGTTACCCGACGTGTGCGGCTTTTTCGGCTGGCTGGATCGTGATCGCGCGGTAGACGCCGGTGAGGTCGCCGAGCTGCGGGATCTGCTGCGCCATCGCGGCCCGGATGACGCAGGCGCCTACACGTCCGATGACCGGCGCGTGGTGCTTGGCTTCCGACGGCTGAGCATCATCGACCTGTCCGCGGGCGGGCACCAGCCGATGCCCAACGCAGACGGCACGCTGTGGATCGTCTTCAACGGCGAAGTCTACAACTTTGCGGAGCTGCGGGATCAGCTGCGCGGTAGCGGGCACGTCTTCCGGTCGTCCAGCGACACCGAGGTGGTCCTGCACGCGTACGAGCAGTGGGGCGAGTCGTGCGTCGACCGGTTCATCGGCATGTTCGCGTTCGCGATCTGGGACACGCGGACCCGGTCGCTTTTCGCCGCACGCGACCGGCTCGGGATCAAGCCGCTGTATTACTCGGCGCGCGCAGGGCGGATGCTCATCGCCTCTACGCTCA
Source organism: Gemmatimonadota bacterium (assembly GCA_039932015.1). GTDB lineage: Bacteria > Gemmatimonadota > Gemmatimonadetes > Gemmatimonadales > GWC2-71-9 > JAICUF01. The sequence continues at coordinate 702 of JBDTQV010000144.1, forward strand.
AGCCGATCATCGCGACGCCCGGGTTCGACCGCGCGCTCGACCCCCGCGCGCTCGATGACTATCTGAGCCGGGGGTACGTCGCAGCTCCCAGATCGATCTTTGCGGCTGCGTCGAGCCTGGCCCCCGGGCACACGCTGACGTGGTCGTTCGACCGGCCGTCACCGGTCACCCGCCGGTACTGGCAACCACTCGACTTTGTCCGCCCCGCGATCGATCCGGGAAGGCCGGTGGAGGAATGGGCCGACGCGCTCGATGAGCGGCTCCGCTCGGCGGTCCGGTATCGCCTCATCGCCGACGTGCCGCTCGGCGCGTTCCTGAGCGGCGGCATCGATTCGAGCCTCGTGACGGCGCTGATGGGGCAGGTCAGCGGCGGCGCCGTGCGCACGTTCACGGTACGGTTCGATGACCCGGCACACGATGAAGCGGCGCACGCCGCCGCCGTCGCGCGTCATCTCGGGACGGTGCACACCGAAGTCACCGCGACGGAAGCCGACGCACTCGCGCTGCTGCCCCTCATGCCGGAATATTACGACGAGCCGTTCGCCGACTCGTCGCAGATCCCTACCTATCTCGTCTCGAGGATGACGCGCGAGCACGTCACCGTCGCGCTTTCCGGCGATGGCGGTGATGAGTTGTTCTGCGGCTACGCCACCTATGCCCGAATGGCGATGTGGCGGCACGCGTGGCGGCTCCCGCCGCCGGCTCGCAGGCTGGCCGCAATGGCGTCGCGCGCGATTCCGTCCGCACGGCTGCACGATGCCGCCCGCGCGCTGGCGCGGATGGACGAAGTGGCATGGGCGGATTACTGGTGGGCGATCTGGCCGGCCAGCATCCGGCAGACGCTCGCGCCGGGACTGCGCGAATCGCCGGCGAGGGCAGCGATGGCAAACGGCGCAGGACAGCTCGATGCACTCGAGCGCATGATGCTGCACGATCTGCAGCGCTACCTTCCGTCCGATGTCCTCACCAAGGTCGATCGCGCGAGCATGGCTGTCTCCCTCGAAGCCCGTGTTCCGCTGCTCGATCACCGCGTCGTGGAATTCGCGCTCGGCGTACCACTTGGACTGAAGCGCCGTGGCGGCGTGTCGAAGTTTTTGCTCCGCCAGGTTCTCGCGCGGTACGTGCCACCGGCGCTGACCGATCGCCCCAAGCGCGGGTTCGCCGTGCCGCTCGCGCGCTGGATGCGTGGAGATTTGCGTCCAATCGTCGAGCATCACCTCCTCGACGGCGGCGCGATTGCGGCCGGCGGCGTGTTCGATGCCACGGTTGTCGAGCACGCGACCCGTCGCTTTCTGGCGGGTGAGGCGACGGAAACGCGCATCTGGACGTTGCTCGCGTTTCAGATGTGGGCCGAGCGGTACGCGCCGGACGGCGTCGGCACCGATATGGCGCCGGCACACGTCGATACCGTCGCCGCTCTCACCTGAATGGCGTCTCGTGGCGTCCTCGACAGCCATCCAGGTCTCCGCATCGCCCTCATTGTCCCGGCCCTGCTGGTAGGCGGATCCGAGCGCCACGTGGTCAAGCTCGCAACGGTGCTTCGCCGCCGCGGCATTGCCGTGTGCGTCGTCGTCCTCCAGGGTGCGCTGGATCGCCCGCTGGCCGCCATGCTGCCGCCCGATGTGCCGGTGCTCATTGGACCGTATCACCGGCGCGATCCACGCCTTCTGCGGTGGCTCGCGCGCCAGCTGGCCGAACAGCGCGCCGACGTAGCGCAGTCGTTCCTCTGGTATGGTGACACGATGAGCGCCGCGGCGTGTGCGCTGTACTCCTCTGTACCTCTGATTGCCTCGGAGCGCGGCGATCGCGAGGTGCGGTGGTACGGACGCGCGCGCAATCTGGTCGATCGGCTGATCACCTTCAGGGTGGCCCGCCGGGTCTGCGCCAACTCCGCACACGGCGCGGCACTCCTGCGACGACTCGGCTGTCCACCGGATCGAATCCGGGTCATCGTGAATGGGGTCGACCTCGATCCGGCCAAGGCGGCTGATTCATCGTCGATCCGCGCAGAGATGCGCATCCCGGAAAATGCACCAGTCGTTGGCATCGTGAGCCGGCTGGTGGAGTACAAGGGCGTCGACATGCTCGTGCGCGCCTTCGCCGCGCTCGAGGCAACCCTGGGTGCGCATCTGCTGATCGTGGGCGACGGTCCCGAACGCACCGCGCTGGAGCAGCTGGGTCGCGAGCTGGGGATCTCGGATCGCGTTCACTTTGCCGGAATGCGAGCGCAGGTGGAGGCAATCGTTCGCGAGGTCGATGTGGCTGCGCTCACGACGCGCACCAGCGAGCATTGCTCGAACAGTATTCTCGAATACATGGCCGCAGGGCGCCCGGTCGTTGCCACGCGTGTCGGTGGGAATGGCGAATTGATCGCGGACGGCGAAAGCGGCCTGCTCGTGGCCGTCGAGGACATCCCCGGGCTTGCGCACGCACTCGATCGGCTGCTTACCGACACGGCTGAGGCGACGCGCATGGGTCGGGAGGGCAGGCGGCGTGTCGAGGCGATGGGGACGATGGAGCGCGTCGCAGATGAGTTTCTCCGTCTGTGCGACGAAGTGGTCTCATCGCGGGCGAGCCGGTGAGCGCGGGACGGCACGACGCCACGGTCATCGGTGGCGGTGTCGTCGGCCTCGCGACCGCGATGCGCCTCGCGCGCGCCGGGATGGACGTAGTGCTCATCGAGCGGCACGAATCGTTCGGCCGGGAAGCGAGCAGCCGTAACAGCGAAGTCGTGCACGCCGGGATGTATTACCCCACTGGCTCGCTCAAGGCGCGGTTCTGCGTCGCGGGTAATCGAAGCCTCTCCGCGTGGTGTTCCGCACAGTCGGTGCCGATGCAGCGCCTCGGCAAGTTCATCGTCGCTACCAGCGATGACGAGGCGCCGGTGCTGGCCGGGATTCTGGAGCGCGGCCACGCAAACGGCGTCACATCGCTTCGCTGGGCCGCGGATGGCGAGCTCGCGCAGGCCGAACCACGCGTGCGGGCGGTGGCGGCGCTCTTTTCGCCCGATACGGGCATCATCGACTCCCACGCGCTGATGCAGAGCTTCGCCGACGAGGCGGCCGCGCATGACGCGGCACTCGCGTGGGGGCATGAATATGTGGCATGCGAAACGGTGAGTGGCGGGTATCGGCTGCGGGTCCGCGAGCCCAACGGCGAGGAACTCGAACTGCAGACGCGTTGCGTCGTGAATGCCGCTGGACTCAACGCCGATCTGATTGCCGAGGGCGCCGGCCTCGATATCGACGCGCTCGGGTACCGGCTGCGCTACGTGAAGGGGAACTACTTCCGGATGGCGGAGCGGTGGCGGGGGCAGCTAACGCATCTGATCTACCCGGTGCCGCACGTCGGACTCGCTGGTCTCGGCGTGCACGTCACACTGGATCTCGCCGGCGGCGTTCGCCTCGGGCCTGATGTCGAATTTCTCGACTCACGGCGGCCTGACTACTCGGTGCCGCCGGATCGCGCGGCGAGTTTTGCGGAAGCGGTGAGCCGTTATCTGCCGGGCGTCACCGCCGGCGATCTTCGCCCCGACCAGGCCGGCATCCGCGCGCGCCGCATCGTGCCGGGCGAAACGACACCGGATTTCATCGTCGCCGAGGAGCGCGAGCATGGACTCGCCGGCTGGGTGAATCTGATCGGCATCGAGTCGCCCGGGCTCACGAGCTGCCTCGAAATCGCCGATGAAGTCGTCCGTCTGCTCGACGCCTAGGCGCGCGCGTTCACGACGTTGCAGGCTCGAGATACACGACCCAGAACCGCTCCCGGACATCCGTCCACCGCTCGACCATCCGAAAGCCGGCCGCGTCGATCAGCTCGCCGAGGTGCAGCTCATCATATTTGTACGAGCTCTCGGTCCAGATCGTCTCGCCGGCGCCGAACTCGACCTCGATTCCTGCGACACGCATGACCTGCGGCACCACGCTCACCAGATGCATCTCGATCCGGCTTTCGGCGAGATTGAAGAACGCTCGGTGGCGGAACCGGTCCAGCCGAAAATTGCCGCCGAACTCACGGTTGATGTGCGCAAGCATGTTCAGGTTGAATGCCGCCGTAACTCCGGCGGCGTCGTTGTAGGCCGCGTCCAGCACGTCGACCGGCTTGACGCGATCGATGCCGAGCACGAGCGCGCCGGTATTGCCGACGGTCCGGCGGATCCGCCTGAGAAACGCCGCCGCCTCGACCGGCTGGAAATTTCCGATGGTGGAGCCCGGAAAGAACGCGACGCGCCGGGAGGCGCCCGCCAGCGGCGGCAGTGTCACCGGCCGGGTGTAATCGGCGCAGACGGGGCGGACCGCGACTGTTGGGTATTCGCCCGCAATCTCCCGCGCGACCCGCTCGAGCTGCTCGGCCGAGATGTCGATCGGGACGTAGGCAGCGGGCCGCGTCATGGCGTCGAGCAGCAGCCGTACCTTCACGCCGGCGCCGCTGCCGTACTCGAGCAGCGCGCACTCGGCGCCGGCACGCGCCGCGATGGCGCCGGCGCTTGCCGCGAGAATCTCCTGCTCCGCGGTCGTGAGGTAGTACTCGGGAAGTGTGCAGATCGTCTCGAACAACGCAGCACCCGCCTGATCGTAGAACAGCTTCGGGGGAAGGGTTTTTGGGTCGGCGAGCAGCCCGCGCACCACATCCTCTCGAAGCGTGTGATCACCCGCAGCGGATGTCATCTCTGCCTTGCGGCCATCGAGCGGAATGCGCATCACCGTGGCGTTGCGCCGCGCGCGAGCCGAATCCCGCTGAACTGCCAGCGCGCATCCGACGGGAAGAAATTGCGATACGTGACGCGCGCGTGGGAGCGAGGCGTCGCGCAGGAGGCACCGCGGAGCACCCACTGGTCCGCCATCCATTTGCCGTTGTACTCGCCGATCGCGCCGGTGGACGGGCGGTAATTGGGATAGCCGACGTACGGGCTCTGGGTCCACTGCCAGACGTCACCGTACAACTGCTCCAGCGCCAC
>JBDTQV010000145.1:0-5603 GCA_039932015.1 Gemmatimonadota bacterium
GACGCTCACGCGAGCGGCCGGTGCGTCAGGATCGATCGCGGCCGCGCCCGCGCCAGCGCGCCATCCACGCCCCAGGTCCGCCCTGCGCGGGCGAAAAAAAATGCGAGCATCAGCGCGGCCAGCACGAGGTGGAATCCCTGCTGTCCCGCCGACATCCATTGTGTCGCCAGCCCGTAGTTCGCCACGAGCCACAAACCGATCAGCGCGCCGAGGCCAGTGAGCAGCCCGAGCGTGAGCAGCAGGCCCACCGCTGCTTCTCCCCAGGCGGTCAGGTGCGCGAAGAGGCGTGCGTTGGGCAGCACCGTCCCCACGAGGAAATCGTGATACCAGCCGATCGGATTGCCGTTCGCCTGCTTGGCCACGATCGTCGGCATGACGGCGAGCCATCGCGCCGAGGTTTCCGGTACCGGAAGAAATCCACCGACCATGACGAACGTGAGCTTGCTCAGCACAGTCTTGGCGAAGTACAGTCCCACCACGATGCGCAGCAGCGCCAGCCACTGGCCCGGATGGTCCATGCCAATGGTTTTGGATCCGTACGCCATCAGGTGTCGACTCCCAGCTCGTGAAAGACGAACGTCCAGGTGTCGGTCAGCTCGTCCAGCACCTTCGACAGCGGCTTGCCCGCTCCGTGTCCCGCCTGGGTTTCGAGACGAAGCAGAATCGGACGGCCGCCCGCCGTGGCCGCCTGAAGCCGAGCGGCCATTTTTCGCGCGTGCATCGGATCGACTCGCGTATCGCTTTCCGCCGTCGCGAGGAGCACGGCCGGATACGCGTTACCATCCCGCACGTGATGGTATGGCGAATACGCGCGAAGCCAGCGGTACTGCTCGGGATCGTCGGGTGATCCGTACTCCGGAATCCAGAGCCGGGCGATGAGAAAGTGATGGTACCGCAGCATGTCGAGCAGCGGCACCTGGATGATCACGGCACGAAAGAGATCGGGCCGCTGGGTGACGAGCGCACCGGTGAGGAGCCCGCCGTTCGATCCGCCGGCCACCGCGAGCCGCTCTGGCCGCGTGTAGCCCTCCGCGATCAGCCACTCCGCCGCGGCGATGCAGTCGTCGAAGGTATTCTGCTTCGTCGCGAGCATGCCGTTCTGGTGCCACTGCTCGCCGTACTCGCCGCCGCCGCGCAGGTTGGGTACGGCGAGGACACCGCCGTGTTCGAGCCAGAGCAGAAGCGAGCGAGAAAATGCCGGCGTCATGCTGATGTTGAAGCCGCCGTAACCGGTGAGATACACCGGATTCGTTCCATCGAGCGCCATGCCGCGCGGCTGCACGACGAACATGGAAACGGGGGTTCCGTCCCGCGACGTGACACTCACCTGCCGCACGACGAACCGCGACGGATCGAAGTTTGCCTCGACCTGGCGCCACAGGCGCTGCTCGCCGGTAGTGAGGTCGATCCGATACACGCCGGGCGCGACGGTGTACGACGAAAAGCCGTAGAACAGCTCGTCACCCTCCGGCTCGGCGCCTATGCCATACATGCTTCCGATCGCCGGCAGAGGTATGTCGCGGGCATGCTCGCCGGCCAGGTCGACGAGCGTCAGACGCAACGTCGCCCGCTCGAGATAGCTGAGCGCAATGTGGCGGCGCGTCACGGCCGCACCCTCGAGCACGGCATCGGGGCGCGGAGCCGCGAGCACCCGCCACGCTGAGCGCTCGGGATGCTCCGGGTCGGTGGCGTACAGCCCGTAGGTCGGCGCGTCGACGTTCGTGCGGATGTAGAGACGACCGCGCACGACCTGACCTTCGAACGATGCCGGAAGATCCTTCGCGACCGCCACGAGCTCCGCACCCGTGCGCGAGAGATCCCGGATGTACAGATCGGTCTGATCGAACGTGCGCGCTACGGTGATCAGCAGCCATCGTCCATCCGGCGACACGCTCACGCCGGGCCAGTGCTCCTTCTCGACCGGCGCGTAAACCAGCGGGTCGGTGGCGGGATCGGCGCCGAGGGGATGGAAGTAGATGCTGCGGTGATACTGCTCGTCGCCGTCGGGGACGGTTCCGCGCGCGGGATATCTCGTGTAGTAGAAGCCGCTCGCGTCCGGCAGCCAGGCCAGGTCCGCCGCGCGCGTGTCGGGAATTTCGTCGACGAGTGGGTGGAGCGTGTCGAGGTCGAGCAGCCGCAGCACGCTGCGTTCGCTGCCGTTCTCCGAGAGGCCGTAGGCCAGAATGCGGCCGTCGTCGCTCGGGTAATACCAGTCGAGCGCGGTCGTGCCCTCCGCGTTCAGCGCATTGGGATCGAGCGCGACGCGATCGGCGCCGTCGCGTCCATCTCGCACGTAGAGGACCGGCTGGTTCTGGCTGCCCTCACGCAGCAAATACAGATAGCGCCCGTGGACGGGCGTTGGCACGCCAAGGCTGCCGATGGCGAGGAGGCGCTCGAGCCGCGCGCGGATTGGCCGGCGCGCCGGAATCGCAGCCAGGTATGCCTCGGTGCGGGCATTCTGCGCCACGGTCCAGTCCCGCACGCCCTGGTCCGAGGCGTCTTCGAGCCAGCGATACGGATCGGCGACCATCTCGCCATGCAGGACATCGACGACGTCCGACACCGGCACACCCAACCGGTCAGTCGCCAAGGCTGATGCCCAGCTCGCGCGCGGTCTTGATGGTGTCGGAGTCGAGCGGCACATTCTTGGTTTTGCCGATCACGTCGGCGATCGGAACGCGTGTGATGGTAGGTCCGTTGAGCCCGACCATGCAGCCGAACGCCTGGTCCGCGATGGCGCGAACCGCCGCGGCACCGAAGCGAAGCGCGAGCAATCGGTCATACGTGGTAGGCGAGCCGCCGCGCTGCAGGTGCCCGAGCACGAGCGTGCGTGTCTCCTTGCCGGTGGCCTCACCGATCGCGCGAGCCACCTGGCTTGCGATCCCGCCCAGGCGGTCCACCGTGCCCACGCCACGCCGTTCCACCAGCGCAATGGCGCCATCCACCGGCGCCGCGCCTTCCGCAACCACGACGATGCTGAACCGGCGGCCGGCGCGCTCTCGCTCCAGGATCTTGGCGCAGACCTTCGATATGTCGAACGGAATTTCCGGAATGAGAATCACGTCCGCACTGCCCGAGATGCCGCTGTTGAGCGCAATCCATCCTGCATGCCGGCCCATCAGCTCGACCACGAGCACGCGATCGTGGCTCTCCGCCGTCGAGTGCAATCGGTCGAGTGCGTCGGTCGCGGTGCTGACCGCTGTGTCGAAGCCGAAGGTGCGCTGTGTGCCGCTTACGTCGTTATCGATGGTCTTTGGCACGCAGACGACCGGCACTCCCTTGAGCGACAGTTCGTGCGCGATCTGCAGGCTCCCGTCCCCGCCGATGGACACCAGCGCCTCGAATCCGCTCGCGTGAAACGCAGCCACCAGGTCGTCCGAGCGGTCGCACTCGTACTCGAGCCCCTGTTCGTCGCGTCGCACATAACGGAATGGATTGCCGCGGTTCGTGGTGCCCAGGATGGTCCCGCCGAGGTGGGTGATGCCGCGCACCTGGTCGGGACCGAGGGGGATCACACCGTCGAAGCTGAGTAGGCCTTCGAAGCCGCGCTGAATACCGTAGCTGCGCCAGCCGCGCTGGTGCGCCGACAGAACCGCGGCGCGTATGACCGCATTGAGGCCCGGCGCATCGCCGCCGCCGGTGGAAATCGCGATTCTCATGGTGAGAGCAGGCGCGGGAAGCGCGTCTGCCTAGGATCCTTTCGCCTTGATCAGCTCGACGACCTCTCCGGGCTTCGCATGCCGCCCCGCCGTCTTCTTCGAAAAAACGCGTTCGTCGTCCACGGTTACATCAAAGGTGCCGCCCGACGAGGGAATCAACTTGATCTCGACGCCGGGAAAGCTTTGTCGAAGCTCAGCCGCCAGACCGGCGGCTCGAGGTTCGTAGTTTCAAACGACGCAATACTGGATCTGCACGCGCATGATCACCCCTCACACGGAGGACACGACGGTCGTCTCCGCGAATCGTAGTGCGCGCCGCCGGTGCTGCCAAGGGCGTGCCTTGTCAGTCGGACACGCGGGGCCTATCTATTGAATCCATGCGAACCTGTCTCCAGCGCGTCGCGCTCGCCGCGGCCTGTCTCATCACGCTCGGCGCGCCGCTCCGCGCGCAGCAGCGGCGCAATCTCATCGAGATCGGCGGCGGTGCCGTTTACCAGTCGTTCGACAAGGCGACGAATCTGCAGGCGGCGTTCGGCGGCGTGGGGCGGGTGGGGCTCTGGCTTCCCTATCGTTTCGAGATCGAAGGCGAAGCGATGCTCACGCGTCCGCGCACGACGTTCAACGGGTTCGGCTGGAAAGCGAACACGTACTCGGGTGCGCTGCTGTTCAACGTGCCGGTCGGCAATTCGAGCTCCGCCTTTGTGCGTGCGGGCTATGGCTCGACGACGTACGCCTCGGATCGCTGCTCGGGCAGTTCGTTCTTCGACATCGGGCCATGCGGCAGCACGCCGGTGCTGATCGGAGGCGTGGGATTCCGCGCAGGGATCCGCCCCACCGTGCAGCTCCGCGCTGATTTCGCGGCCAACCACAGCACCGCCAAGAGTCTCACGACATACGGCGCCAGCCTCGCAGTCGCGGTGATGCTCGGCAGCAAGCCGAGCATCGATCGCGACGGCGACGGCGTGTACGACACCGAAGACAAATGTCCCAACACGCCGGCCGGCGTACTGGTCGACCGGCGCGGCTGCCCGACCGACACCGACAAGGATGGCGTTCCCGACGGCGTCGATCGCTGCCCCACGACCGCGGCGGGCACGCAAGTCGACGCCGCCGGATGCCCCAAGGACACCGACCGCGATGGCGTCGCGGACGGGATCGACAAGTGCGCGAACACGCCTGTCGGTGCCAGTGTCGATGCGACCGGCTGCCCAGTGGACAGCGATCGTGACGGCGTTGCCGACGGCCTGGATCGCTGCCCCGATACGCCCGCAGGTGCCACCGTCGATCAGCTCGGCTGCCCCGGTGACGAGGATGGCGATGGCGTGTTCGACGGGCTCGATCAGTGTCCGCGAACGCCGGCCGGCCAGGCCGTGAACGCGTTCGGCTGCCCGCCCTCGGCGCGGCTCCCCAATGCACCGGCAGGTGAAACGCCCGGTCCCGCCTCCACGGAAGCGGCCGTGCTCCGGGGTGTTTCGTTCGCCACCGGCAGCGCGCGGCTGTTGCCCGAATCATCAGGGCCGCTGGATTCTCTCGCGCGCGTACTGCTCGCGAATCCGTCGGTGTCGATCGAGATTGGCGGATACACCGACCGCTCCGGCGATGCGAACGCCAACCTGCACCTGTCCCGGCTCCGGGCAGAGGCGGTGCGCAACTACCTGATTGCGCGCAAGGTGCCGTTCACCCGGCTCGTCGCGCGCGGCTACGGCGCAGCACAGCCGCTCACGACCGATCCGTCACCCGCGGCTCAGGCGGCCAACCGGCGCATCGAGATCACGCCGCTGCCGGCGCCGCGCGGGCCCTGACCAGTCTGGCGGCGTGGGCTCCGCTACCATACATGATGCTGCACCGCCATCGCTCGCTCACCCTTGCCATCGCTGTCCTGCTCGCCGCGGGACCGGTGACTGCGCAGACGCCCTGGCACTACGACCAGCCGGTTCGCGCCGT
>JBDTQV010000146.1:0-5544 GCA_039932015.1 Gemmatimonadota bacterium
ACGATGGTCCACTTGTCGGCGAGCGTTTTCGTCAGCGGGCTGCCCATGGTGATCATCGGTTCGATCGCGATCGTCATGCCGGCCTGCAGGCGCGGACCGCGCTTGGGCGCGCCGTAATTGGGGACCTGGGGCTCCTCATGGAACTTGGTGCCGATCCCGTGGCCCACCAGCTCGCGCACCACGCCGTATCCAGCGCCCTCGGCGACCTTCTGGACGGCATGTCCGATGTCGCCCACGTGGTTGCCGATGCGGGCCTGCGCGATGCCGGCCACCAGCGATTCCTCCGTGACGCGCATGAGCCGCTGGGCATCCGCTGAGACCTCGCCCACCGGAATAGTCGTCGCGGAGTCGGCGTGGAGCCCGCCGAGGAGCACGCCCACGTCCACGCTCACGATGCTGCCCTCGTGGAGGACGGCCTTGCGCGAGGGGATGCCGTGGACGATTTCCTTGTCGATCGACGTACAGAGCGTCTTGGGGAAGCCGTAGAGGCCCTTGAATGAAGGCACCGCGCCCTCGTGGCTCCGGATAAACGCCTCAGCCGCCGCATCGAGATCTTCCGTGGACATGCCAGGCCGGACGATCTCGCGCATGAGCGCGAGGGTGCCGGCCACGATCCGCCCCGCCCGGCCCATCGCATCGATCTCCCGGGGAGACTTGAGCGTGATCATCGCCCCGGCAGCTCACGGCGGACGAGGTCAGCGATTGCGTTGACATCGCCCGTGGCGTGAATACGCCGCACGCCGGTGCGCTGCTCGTACCACTCGAGCACTGGTGCCGTCTGCGCGCGATAGGCCCTGAGCCGGATCGCGACCGCCTCGGGATCGTCGTCCGCGCGCCCGTCGATCGTGCGCCGCTTCTCCAGCCGTTGCAGGATCTCGTCGTCGCTCACGTCGAAGAAGAGCACGGCATCCATCTTCCGGCCTAGCTCGCTCAGGATCTGCTCCATTCCCTCGGCCTGGGGAATCGTCCGCACCACGCCGTCGAAGATGACGCCATTGGCGGCGGAATCCTTCCGCACTTCGTCGCGGACGACCGCCAGGATCAGATCGTCGCTCACCAGATGACCCGCTTCCATCACCGCCTTCGCCTTGAGCCCGAGCGGTGTCCCCGTCTTGACCGCGTCCCGCAGCACATCGCCGGTCGCGAGCTTCGGCAGCCCCAGATGCTTCGCGAGCAGCGCACCCTGGGTGCCCTTCCCCGCCCCTGGCGGCCCCATCAGCAGGATGTCCATTCAAGCCTCCCTGAAAATCAAATCGCAGAAACGCAGCGGACGCAGAGCGATCGGGAGATGCCCGGAACCCTCTGCGTCCTCTGCGTCTCTGCGGTAAACACCTGGCCAGCGCCGCGCGTTACATGTACCGCTGCTGTCGCCCCCGGAACTTGACGCGGCCCGTCTTCATGAACGTGTCGTACTTCCGCAGCGTCTGGTGCTGGTCGATCTGCGCGATCGTGTCGAGCAGCACGCCGACGACGATCAGCACCGAAGTACCGCCGAAGTTGGCCTGCACGCCAATCGACTTCGACACCAGGATCGGAATCAGCGAGACCGCCGCGAGGAAGAGGCCACCCGGCAGGGTGATGCGCGCGAGCACGGCGTCGATGTAATCAGCCGTGCTGGCGCCGGGCTTCACGCCCGGAATGAATCCGCCCTGCTTCTTCAGGTTCTCGGCCAGGTCCACCGAGTTGAAGATGATCGACGTGTAGAAGTAGCTGAATACGACGACCATGACCGCGAAGACGAGGTCGTACGGCAGCGAGCCCGGGCTGAACACCGCCGCCAGGTCCTGCATGGTCGGGTTCTTGGTGAAGCTCGCGAGCGTGCCCGGCACCAGAATGATCGTGTTGGCGAAGATGATCGGCATGACGCCGGCGGTGATCAACCGGATCGGAATGAACGTCTTCTGCCCTTCACGGATCCGGCCGCGGCCCATCACCTTGCGCGGAATCTGGATCGGTATTCGGCGCGCCGCGATCGTCATGGCGACCACAGCTGCCACCACGGCGACCACGATTGCGAGGAACAGCAGCGCGCCGATGGGCGAGACCACCCCGCCCTTCACGTACTGGATGAGCTGAATCGTGCCGGGCCACAGGCGGTCAAGAATCGAGAACGCGATCAGGAGACTCATCCCGTTGCCGATGCCGCGCTCGGTGATCTGCTCGCCGAGCCACATGACGAAGATGGCGCCGGTGGTGAGCGTGAGCACCATGACGAAGCGCGAGCCGATGCCCGGCGCCGCGACGGCGCCCGGAATGGACTCGGTGAAGAGTGCGTACGTGTAGGCCTGCGACAGCGCGATGAGCACGGTCATGTACCGTGTCCACTGCGTGATCTTCTTCCGGCCTTCCTCGTCCTTCTGCATCTTGCCGATCGACGCGACGACGCCGCCGCCGAGCTGGAAGATGATCGAGGCCGAGATGTACGGCATGATGCCAAGGGCGAAGACGGTCGCGCGGGAAAGACCGCCGCCCAGCGTGTCGTAGAGGCCGAAGAAGCCGGCCGCACCCGAGTTCCGAATGAAGTCGGAGAGTGCCTGCACGTTGACGCCCGGGGCGGCGATGTGCGCGCCGATCCGGTAGATGAGCAGTGCGATGAGCGTGAAGGTGAGCTTCCGCTTCAGCTCTTCGTCGATGGCAAATGAAGGTGCCGTGCGTGGTGCTGTCACTTAACCCTCGATCGTGCCGCCGGCCGCCTCGATCTTGGCGCGCGCCGACGCAGACATGGTGACACCGCGGACGCTGAAGACACGATCGGCGGCGCCATTGCCGAGGATCTTGATCGGCGCGTCCGCATGGCTGACGAGGCCGGCCGCGAGGAGCGTCTCAGGATTGACGTCCCCGCTGAACTCCGCGAGCTGCGCCAGGTTGACGACCTGATTCTCGACCCGGAACGGATTGGTGAAGCCGCGCTTTGGCAGGCGCCGGTAGATCGGCATCTGGCCGCCTTCGAAGCCCGGATTCGTGCCGCCGCCGGTGCGCGCCTTGTGGCCCTTGTGACCCTTGCCGGACGTCTTGCCGAGCCCGGAGCCCACACCGCGACCGAGGCGCTTGCGTGACTGCGTCGAACCGCGCGCGGGGCGCAGGTTCGACAGCGTGATCTGTCCCTTCTTCTCGTCGGCCATTACGCCTCCCCTGCCGGCGCTACCTGAACGAGGTGGCGCACCTTGTACAACATGCCCCGGATCGACGCCGAGTTCTTGATCGTGATGGTCTGCTGGTGGTGGCGCAGGCCGAGTGACCGCAGCGTGCGCCGCATGGTCTCCGCGTGGCCGATCTCCGAGCGGATCTGCTTCACGCTGAGCATCGCCGCGGCATCCTCGGTCGGGATGACGGCCGCGTGATGCGCTGGGCCCTGGCGCCCGACTACCGGATTTCTACCCATGGATCAGCCCTCCTGGCGGGGCTTGTACGTAAGCTGGTCGACTTCGATGCCGCGCTCGCGCGCCACCTGACGCACGCTGACGAGCTTCGTCAGGCCGTCCACCGTCGCGCGCACCACGTTGTGCGGATTGTTCGAGCCGAGGCTCTTCGTAAGAATATCGGTGATGCCGGCGCACTCGAGCACCGCGCGCACCGGGCCGCCGGCGATGACGCCGGTACCGGTGGCCGCCGGCTTGAGCAGCACGCGACCCGCGCCATGCTCGCCCACGATCTCGTGCGGAATGGTCGAGCCGGTGCGCGGCAGATCGACCATGCCCCGCTTGGCGGCCTCGACGGCCTTCCGCACCGCCTCGGACACTTCGTTGGCCTTGCCCGTCGCGATGCCGATCTTGCCCTTGCCATCGCCCACCGCCACGAGGGCGTTGAACGAGAAGCGCCGGCCGCCCTTGACCACCTTGGCCACGCGGTTGATGGCGATCACGTTTTCGACCATGTCGTTCGAGTGGTCGCGATCGTCGCGCCCGCGCCCGCGCCCGCCCTGGCCGCCGCGCCCGCCACCCTGACCGCCGCGCCCGCCGCCCTGACCGCCGCGTCCGCCGCCCTGGCCGCCGCGCCCGCCGCCCTGGCCGCCACGAGTGCCCTGCGGCGTGTTGTCGCGACCTTGCGGACCGCGTTCCGGCGTGGCGCGCGCCGGCTCGGCGCCCTCAGGGCGCTCGACCGCGTCGGGCTGCGCCGGAATCGACTGCGCCGGGTTGTCGGCGGGGACCATCTGCTCGTCTGCCATTTAAAACTCCAATCCGCCTTCGCGGGCGCCGTCAGCGACGGCCTGCACGCGACCATGGTAACGGTAACCCGCGCGATCGAACACGACCTTCGTGATGCCGGCCTCCTTCGCCTTCTCGGCGAGGAGCTTGCCGGCCGCCTTGCCGCGGCCGACCTTGCCGGCGCCGTCGAACGCAACGCCTTCGCTCGCGTCGCTCACGCCGAGGATCGTGACGCCCAGATCGTCGTTGACGAGCTGCGCGTAGATGTGCTTGAGCGAGCGGAAGACGACGAGGCGCGGCCGCTCGGCCGTCCCCGCCACCTTTCGGCGCACCCGGAGGTGACGACGGTAGCGGCGATCGCTGCTGGTCTTCGGTGCGTGAATCGGGCGCATGCTTACTTGGCTCCTGTCTTGCCGGCCTTGCGGCGGACCTGCTCACCCTGATAACGAATGCCCTTGCCCTTGTAGGGCTCGGGCGGACGGACCGACCGGAGCTCGGCGGCGACCTGGCCCACGGCCTCCTTGTCGGCGCCTTCGATCTTCACGACCGTGTTGCCCTCGACCGAAATCTTCACGCCCTTCGGCGCGTCGTACTTGACCGGATGCGAAAAGCCCACGATCAGGTTCACGCCGTACGGCTTGGCCTCTGCCTTGTAGCCGACGCCCTGCAGCTCGAGCGTCTTCACGTACCCCTTCGACACACCCTCGACCATGTTGGCGACGAGCGTGCGAGTGAGGCCGTGCAGCTGCTTGTGGCGCTTCTCGTCGCTCGGACGCGCCACCGTGAGTGTGGCACCGTCTTTCGACAGCAGCATCTCGCGCGGCAGCGTGCGGCGAAGCTCGCCCTTGGGCCCCTTCACCGCGACCGTGTTGTTCTCCGAAAGCTCGACGTTGACCCCGTTGGGGATCTCGATCGGCTTCTTGCCAATGCGGCTCATCTCGCCTCCTACCAGATCACGGCGACGAGCTCGCCGCCGAGATTGTTGGCGCGCGCGTCACGGTCGCTCATGAGGCCGCGGGACGTCGACACGATGGCCATGCCGAGGCCGTTCCGAACGCGCGGAATCTCGCGCGACTTCACGTACCGGCGGAGTCCCGGCGTCGACATCCGCTTCAGCTCGCGAATGACCGGCGACTCGTTGTGGTACTTGAGGTACAGGCGCAGCACGCCGTGCGCACCGTCGTCGAGGACCTTGTAGTCCGCGATGAAGTGGTTGTCGCGCAGCAGCCGCGCGAGGTCGGACTTGAGGCGGCTCACCGGCATGTCCACGCGCCGGTGGCCCGCACTGCAGGCGTTCCGGATGCGCGTCAGCATGTCCGCGACAGGATCTGTCATGCTCATCGTGTTCTTCCCTTACCAGCTGGCTTTGCGGACGCCCGGGATCATCCCGGACAGCGCA
>JBDTQV010000147.1:0-5538 GCA_039932015.1 Gemmatimonadota bacterium
CGCCCTGGGCTCCGCGTGCGCGCGCCTGCACTGCCAGCGCGTCGCCCGTCACGTCGCTCAGCGCGGCGTCGTCCCCTTCTGCATGCGCCAGCACAAGCGCTTCTCCTGCGAGGGAATCGGCGGCAGCGGGATCGCCGGCGCGGAGGCTCGTCACCGCTGCGAGCATCACGACGTGCGGGTACCGGTACCGCAGCGTCGTGGCCGATCGCGCGCCGGCAATCGCCATATAGTCCGCGAAGAGGCCCCGCGCCGTCTCCCAATCGGAGTGCGCCCCCGCACGATGCGCATCGAGCAGCAGTAGCGTTGCACGCTCGCGCGGTGTGAGCAGCGCCTCAAGCCGCCGCCGCTCCGATGCCGCCTCATCGAACCTGCGTGCCGTCAACAGGACACGGACGAGACTCCCGAGCGCGCGCGCTTCGCCGGACCGGTCGTGCTGGTCGTGCGCATCGCTCCGTGCCCTTCGGAGTAGCGCCATCGCATCATGCGGACTGTCCAGCGCCTCGGCGATCTCGCCGGCGAGCTCGCCCATGTACGAGGGAAGATGGCCGGACAAGTCGGTCGTTGCCGCCAACTGCGATGCGATCGACAGCTCGGCGCGCGCAGCCAGAAACTCTCCGAGCGCCGTGAGCGCCCGCGCTGCATTGTATCGCTCGACCATCATCGTGCTCGTGCTGTCACGGGCGGTCCGGCGCAGCAGCGTGATCGACTGGCGCGTGACGCCGAGCGCTTCGCGGAATCGGCCCGCCGATGTCAACCCGCCGGCCAGTTCGTTCAGAACCTCCTGGTGCCGATACGTGGCCGAATCGCCGGCGGCGGCGCTGATCTCGACGGCAGACCGGGCAAACGCCAGTGCGCTGTCAATTGCACCCGTCTGGCGAGCAAGGTTGGACTTTGCACTGAGACATCGGATCTTCAGGGCCGCGGGCGTGTCGGCCACCTGTGTGAGGAGTTGGTCGGCCCGGGCGAGATGCGCACGCGCCGCGAACACCTCCCCATCGAACGCGCGCGTCATGCCCAGCCAGCAATTGACATGCGCCGCCGTCTCCGGGTCATGGGCAACGCTGGCCAGCGAATCGGCACGCCGCAGCAGCGCATATTGCCGGCTTCTATCCCGGAGTTGGTAATAATGCCCCGAGAGCTCCACCATCATCCGAGCGGCGAATTTCGGATTGTCCCGATATTCCCTGTCAATCAGTGCACCGGCGCGATCGAGCAGCTGAACTGTCGTGAACGCCTTTCCGCCCGGGATGCGATCGAGCAGGAAGTTCATCACGCCGCTCGATGCGATCGCGCGTGACTTCTGGTCGATTACTCGATCACGTTCGAGGCGCGCGAAATCCCGCTGGCGCTGCGCCTCGACCATCTGCGCGGACGTGACGATCGTCGCGCCGAGTAGCGTTGCAGCGGTGAATAGGCCAATCGCCACGCCAACCCGATTCCGACGTACGAATTTGGCCGCGCGGTACGAGATGGACGGCGCACGCGCCACGACGGGCTGGTGGTGGAGATAGCGATCGAGATCGTCGGCGAACGCGGCTGCGGTGGGGTAACGGCGGGCGGGATCCTTCTGCAGCGCGACGGCGAGGATACTGTCGAGATCGCCGGCGTACACGCGCTGAAGTCGTTCAGCCGTCGCACCGCGTGCGGCCGCGCCAACCACCGCGGAACTCAGCCGGGGAGGTTCGACTGCAAGCGTTGCGCGCATGTGCTGCGCGACGGTCGTGCAGTTCGGGCCGGTCGGATGGCGACCGGCGAGCAACTGGTACAGAACGATACCTAGCGCGTATATGTCGATGGCCGTCGTAGCGGGGCCGCCTTCCAGTTGTTCCGGCGCGGCATGGTCCGGCGTGAACGGCCCCCCTCCGGTCACTGCTGCTGCGTCTGCGGGCAGCGGGCCGCTTTCGAGCATCTTCGCTACGCCGAAATCGAGCAGCTTCACCACGCCTTCCGGCGTAACCAGCACGTTGGACGGCTTGATGTCGCAGTGCACGATCAGGTTGGCGTGCGCGTGCACCACCGCATTGAGCAGCTGGCGGAAGACGCCGAGCCGATCGGCCGGTGCCAGCCGGCCCTCGTCGCAATACTGGTCGAGCGGGGTGCCGTCTACGTACTCCAGTACCAGGTACGCGTGTCCTGTTTCGGCCACACCCGCATCGATCAGCCGGCTGATGTTCGCGTGAGTCAGCCGCGCCAGCGTCTGTGCCTCGCGGTGGAAGCGCTCCGCTCCGGCCGGAGTCAGCGCGGCAAAGTTCAGTAGCTTGATTGCAACTTCACCGTCAAAGCGGCCGTCGGTGCGCCTCGCCAACCAAACGCTGCCCATTCCGCCATGCCCGAGCGGTCGCACGAGGTCGTACGCGCCCACGCGCGCACCCCCCTGCGTCGGTGGCCGCAGCAGCGGGGCGCCAGGACGGCCACCGAGGAATTCGCGCGCGTCCAGCTCGGACTCGCTGCGCAGCACGCTCGCCAGCTCGTCGCCCAGGCGCGGGTCCGCGCGACGAATTCGGGCCAGCCAGTCGTCGCGTTCGCTCTCGGCGAGTTCCAGCGCGCGGCTCACGAGTGGCGCGAGCGCGGCGAGTGCCTCTCGATCGAGGGTCATGCCTCGGCGTCGTTCATGACATGAAACAGCAGCATGCGCGCTTTCCGCCAGTCGCGTTGAACCGTGCGTTCGGAAACGCCGCGCATGGATGCGATCTCGCCCAACGCGAATCCGGCGAAGAAATGCAGGTCAACAAGCTGCGCGAGCCCGGCGTCGACAGTCGCGAGGGCATCGAGCGCATCGCCGAGGCGCTCCAGATCCGTGGTGTCTCCCGCGGCCGCGAGCGTGTCGGCCTGATCGGCACCAGTGATCCGGTATTCGCCGCCGTGCTTGACGGCCCGGCGACGGCGGCTGTAGTCGATGACGAGCCTGCGCATCGCTCGCGACGCATAGGCAAGGAAATGCGATCGGTCGGGAAAGTCGGCGCCGGTTCGGTCTGCAAGGTTCAGATAGGCTTCGTGCAACAGCGTCGTCGCGCCGAGCGTAAGGTCGCCCCCGCCCTGGCGCAGGTGGATCTCGGCGAGACGGTGCAATTCCTGGTAGAGCAGCGCAAACAGCTCATCCGGGCCTGTCTGGTCAGCGGGAGCAGTCATGATCCGCCTCCTCGATGCGCGGCCGGACCACAGCCGCGGGTGGGAAGCGACAACTTACGGACCTCTCGCGCAACCGTCAAAAACGAGCACCCGGGCCCGCATGCGGACCCGGGTGCTCGGCGCCAATGGCCGACGCTACTTGAAAAGATCGATCGGCAGTCCGCTCGGAACGTGGCCCGGCGTGAGGTTGCGGACGCGCGTTGCCGCCGGATCGGTGAGCGCGCGGAGGAATTCCGTGACCTCGTCGATCTGCTGCGGCGTGAAGAACACGCCGGCAAGCAGCGGGTCACGTGTCGCCAGAATTGCATCGACCGTCGGCTGGACGGTTCCCCGAAGCAGCGGCTCGAGCTGCATGGGGTCATAGTGCTGCAGCTTCGTATCCGACTCGCTGTAATGATCGACGAACGCACGCAAATCGGTGAATGCGCCGTCGTGTCCCCACGGCCCCGTGAGCGCGACATTTCTGAGCGGGGTCGTCCGAAACGCATATCGATCTGCGGCGAGGCCGGTGACGCGCGCGCGACCAAAATCATCGTGACCGCTGGCGCCGTCCCCCTCGCCCGGCCCGAGTTGCGCGACGGCGACGTTGTGAAACTGGTTGTCGCTAAACGCAGGGCCGTTATGACAGACCGAACACTTCGCGCTCATGAAATTCTTTGCACCGGCGAGCTGGACGTCGCTGAGGGCGCGGTCGTCCCCGGCGAGGAAGCGATCCCACGGAGAGTTGTTGAATGCGAGATCGTTCGTCAGAAAACCGGCGATGGCGTTGCTCGCATAGGCGAACGTCATATCGTCGAAGCGGCGGCCGGGATAGGCCGCTTCGAACATGCGCCGGTACTGCGGAATCGCGCCGAGCCGGCGCATGAGCGCGGCCCAGACGGCCGGTTCATCGCCATCGGCAATTGCAGCGAGTTCGTTGCCCCTGGTCGCGCGCATTTCCTCACGCGAAAGGACGGGAAAGAGCGGCAACGCCGAGAGGGTACCGAACTCGAATACACTCGCCATCTCCGGGGTGATCTTGGCGCCGGCGGGCGTGTGCAGCCCGGAGCCGTCGCGATTGACGCGGCCGTCCCAGAACAGCGGGGTGAGTGCGTGGAGATTGAACGCGGCGGGCGCATTGCGCGGAATGAACGCACCGTCGGGATGCACACGGTCGGCGCCGAGGCCCGTGGCACCCTGGCCAATCGACAGGCTTCGCTGATCGCCGACGCCCAGTCCAGGCAGGTGACAAGTCATGCACGAGATGTCGTGATTGCCGCTCAACACCTTGTCGAACGCCAGCGCGCGGCCGAGCAGCACGAGTTGCACTCTGACCGGCGCCGGACGCTGAAGCGGCGTGATGCCGCGCCCCGCGGCCAGCCGCCGGACTTCTGCTGCGATCTCGTTGGTGTGGGCGCTGGCGGCCAGCGTGGCGCCGCCTACCGGCGCGGTGGGCTGTTCGGCACCGCAGCCGGCGAGCACCAGGACGGCAAGCGCAGCCGATGGCAGTTGGCGGATCGAGCGGCGCATGGGGGCCTCCGAGACGGTTCTGAGGGCGAGCGAGGCCGGACCGGCCCCTATTAAGTAAACGAAATTTCTCGCTCCAACCCGACAGCCCGATCGTACCGAGGCAGGAGCGCCGCCGCATGGCCCTGCAGGCGTATCCGAGAAAGTGAGCCTGGCTGGCAAACCCTAGCCCCTCGCGTCCGTCTCCGTTGAGCTGTGTGTGCGGTGTCCCCGGTAGCCCGTGGTCGGTGATCGGGCTGCCGAGGACAACATGCCGCCGAAATGAACGGCCGTCAAATCGATCGCATTAATGCCGCCGCCCCGGTGAGTGCGCCGCTCACGGCGAATGGGTATGACGCGCTCGTCCCGTGACGCGTTGCACCTACGAGGATGGCGTATGGCTCACGGCAGCGCGAAGGTCAGGTTCCCGACCACAAGGGTGGGTACCGAACTGCTGACCATCGTACCGTCCCCATTCTGGCCGTCTGCGTTCTCCCCCCAACAATACGCGGCGGCGGCGGCGATGCCGCAAGAGTGTTGCCCGCCCGCCGAGACCTGGGCGAAGGTCCGGCCGCCGCTGACCGCGACGGGGGACGAAGCGTCCACCGCGCTGCCGTTACCCAGTCCGCCGAAAAAGTTCTCACCCCAGCAATAGGCCGCGCCCGCATTGGTGAGGGCACACGTGTGGCCTGCGCCGGCGGTGATGCTCGTGAAGACGTAGCCTCCGAGGACGGCTACCGGAAGGGCTGTCGACGTGCCGTTGCCATCCCCCAGTTCGCCACGCAGGTTGTTTCCCCAGCAGAAGGCCGCGCCGGCGCCCGTGAGCCCGCAGGTGTGGGCGTCGCCAGCCGAGATGCTCACGAAGACGTGACCGCCGGTGACCGCCACGGGAGAGGAGACGTTTGCGCCGCCGCCGTTGCCCAG
>JBDTQV010000148.1:0-5525 GCA_039932015.1 Gemmatimonadota bacterium
CCCGGCCCGTAGTAGCGATCCGCCCCAACTCCGGCCGTGACGGCGAGCTGCGAGATGCTGAGCTCGAGAAAGGCCCGATGCCGAGCGCCAGCTGTATAGCCGCGGACGCCGCCGGCAACGGTGACGCCACTCGCGTACTCGTCGGTGCCGCCGGTGTTGAAGGTGGCGCCGAGTCCGGCGAACGCGGACAGGCGACCGCGGGCAAAGTAGCGCTCCCCTTTGGCCCCGAACCAGCCCATCGAGTTGCCCACGCCGAGCATGAGGCTCGCGCGGCGCGGGCCGGGCGACGCGGCGGCAGTACCGGCGGTATTTTGGGCGCGCGTGGTCTCCTGGGCGCGGGCGGTGAGCGGCGCGAGCGACAGCGCCAGCGTGACGATCAGAAGTGAGCGCATCAACGATTCTATCACACTCGCCGCGACGCGCCGGCCGCTGGCGCGGGGTGCGGCGGCGGCCGGCACATCACGGGACCCCGTCAAAAAAATCCACCACGCCCGTTTCCAGCGAATACTCGGCGCCGACCACCAGCAGCCCTTCGTGCTGGATCAACTGCTCCAGCACCTCCGACCCGTGGCGCAGGTGATCGGCCGACGCCCGGATGTTTGCGCGCACGGCGCGATGCACGAGCAGGTCCGGATCGGCGCCGCCGCCATCTTCCAGCAGCCCTACCACCGATGGCCGCACCCGGTCGACGATCGACTTGATGTTCCGCGACTGCGTGGGCGACGGTGCACGGAGCTCCTCGAGCGTCGCCAGGATCGCGCCGCACTGCGAATGGCCAAGCACGACGACGAGGCGCGTGCCGAACCGCGCCGCCGCGAACTCGACGCTGCCCACCAGCGAGGGCGCTACGATGTTGCCGGCTACCCGGATGACGAAGAGGTCGCCCAGCCCCTGATCGAACACCAGCTCGGCCGGCACTCGCGCATCGGAGCAGCCAAGGATGATGGCGAACGGCTCCTGCACCATGGGGAGCTCGGTGCGCCGCCCCGGGCTCAGGATGCCGCCGCCGTCCCGCGCATCGGCGGAGAAGCGGCCATTGCCTTCACGTAGTCGCGCGAGCGCCTCGCGGGCCGGGATCATCGGATTGCCCTGGCGTGCAGGCCGTGCATTGGATTCCTCGGGTATCGGTCTGGGTCGGCGCCGCGCTACGAGTCAGGAGGCTCGGCCGTCGATCGGAACATCGGTCCCGACGCCGGCGTAGTACTCCGCGACACGCTGCCGTGACCCGGTTCGCGTGTAGACATCCGGCAGCCGCGATTCAATGACGCTCGCGATCACGGCTGCCACCTCCTCTGCGCTTTGCCCGTCGGGAAAGCTGCGCGAGTCGGGCCCCCCATGCAGTGCATTCAGGCCGAAGTTGGTGTGCACCACGCCGGGGGAGACGAGTGAAAACTGGATGCCGGGGTGCGACTGTTGCACCTCGAGGCGGAACGTCGCCGTCAGCGCATTGAGGAAATGTTTGGCGCCGCAATAGGCCGAGCGAATGACCGCGTACGGCAAGCGTCCGAGCATGGAAGAGATATTAATCACCTGCCCATCGTTCCGGCTCTGGAAATGTGGCAGGATTTCCTGCATGCCGTAGAGCGCCGAGTTGACGTTCACGCGCATGATTTCGGTGAGATCGTCATCGGTGAGCTGCGATGGCATGCGGGAGATGCCCTGTCCGACGTTGTTGATCCAGACGTCGATCCGCCCGCACCGGGCCAGCGAGTCGGTGATCACCCCGCGTACGTCGGTGCGTTTGGTCATGTCGCCGGCAATGGCGAGCGCGCCGGCCCCGCAGCGCGCCGCCACCGCGTCGAGCGCATCCCGGCGCCGGGCCACCAGGATGACCCGCATTCCCTCCTTCGCGAGGAGCTCCGCTGCAGCGGCGCCGATACCCGAGCTGGCGCCGGTGATGACAACGACCTTCGATTCCATATACGACCTCGCGTGGATGAATCAGTCGCGATAAATGTGACGCCGATCGTATCCGGTCGCGTACCCAAATCGAAGAGCGTCGCCTGCCCGCCTCGTGCGGCAGGGCGCCGTGCAGGTCACGCTCAGGTGTCGGCTGGGAAATACATATGGGTCCGACGCGGCGATGGGCGCCGCAATCCACCCCAGCGCGGAGCGATCATGTCGTTGTCACACCGGAGCTTGCGGCCAATCTGGCCGGTACTGGTCGCCACGTTTGGTTTCGCAGCGGCTCCGGCGGCCCACGCGCAGTCGCCTTCCGCGTCCATCGGGCGGCCGGAACCGAAGTTCTCCATCACAGCGGCCATCACGTCCGTGCAGGTGGGCAACCAGAACCAGTGGGGCTTCGGGCCCGAGCTCGGTTTCCGGCGAGACTTCGGAAAGTGGGGAGCGCGTCTCAACCTGGCGGTGCCCGCATTCGGATCCAACGCCGGCGGCGCAGCCATCGACCTGGGTCCGTCGCTCGTCAGCGTGCGGGGAAAGACGGAGTTCGGTGCGTCGGTGGGACTGAGTGCGCTGCTGATCGGCGACAACTCGGAGCTGACCGACGGCGGGCTGGGCGTCTACGCGAGCGGACACGCGATGTTCATTCTGAGTCGCCGCTTCGGTGTGATGGCCGGCGTGACGCTCCGCTCGACTGGCAGCAACGTGTATCCGTCTGTGAGCGGCGGCCTCGTGCTGCGACTCTAGCTGGATGATCGGTCCACGTCGGCGACCCGGCGAGCGGCGAGCGCCGGATCGATGACCGGTGCAATCTCCTGGTCTGCCAGCTCCAGTGCCGCCCGTGCCCGCGCCACGACTGGCTCGCCTCCCGGCACCAGCAGGCCGAATTCGATCTCCGCGCGCCGGCAAAACCGTTCCTGCCGCGGGCTGTCGTCGAGCGCGCGGCCGAGCGCATGCAGCCGCGCATGCATCGCCTCGTGGAGAATCGTGGATGCGACCTGCGCGAGAGTGAACGAAGGGTTCACGACGAACGTGAGCTCCACCATGCACACCCGCTCCGTCACCAGGTACGCTCCGCGATAGGCTCGGCGCTCGACGAGGAAACCGGCGAAGTCCCGCGAGAGCTTCCGGAAGATGTGCGGCATGTACTGCTCGATCAGGCCGAGCGCCGCGTCGAGCCGCTCGAACACTTCCTCTGTACGGATGTCCGGCCGTGTGTTGATCACCACCACGGGAAGCCCGCGCAAAGTCCTTCGGTCTCCGTGAGTCATGCATGCGGCCAGAAGGCTCCGAACGTTCCCGCGGTCAGCAACCCGTAAATCAGGCCATCCAGCATCGACTTGAGCGTGATGCTCCACGAACGCGAGTACCAGATCGATATCTGTGGGAGTGCCAGCGCGTAGGCGAGGAATGCCGTTGTGCCGGCCAGACAGAACACGTCCATGTACTCGGTGCCGGGCGCCAAGGCGCGGCCGGCAACGTACGCGGTGAAGATGCCGACGACAATCAGATAGAGGAACCACTGCACGAACGTCGGCCCCATGTTCACGGGTCCGTTCCGCATCACCGTCATCATCACGACCGGGCCGCGCGCGCGGTTCGCCGCGAACTCGGGCGACTTCATTTCCTCCATGCTCGACGCGCGCGGCACGAGGTAGTCGCCGGGTGCGAGCGCCAGCGGCCGAAGCGCATCGAGCACCTGGCTTTCGTTGGCGAGTTTCGGGAAGTCGCTCTTGTGCCACGGCAGGAACATGTGAATGATCGAGCTTGCCACGAAAACGATCGCCGCCGAGACCAGAATCGGCAGCCATAGCGAAACCAGCGAAGTGTGTTCGATCATCTTGACTCCAGGTTGGGGGAGTGACCGCGCCGAGCCGGCGTGGCTTACTGGATCTGGATGCGGGCTCCGTTCGCCGCCAGCCAATTGTCGAAACTCTGTAGCGCCGGATTGAGCGAGCGGGAAAGTTCCACGCTCCGCATTGCGCAGAACTCCGCGCTGAACTCGTCATTGTACTGGAACATGTTGCCGAGATCATCCGCGCCGGGAAAGCCCAGCTCACGGTAGGCGGCGGCGGGGATCGGAACGTACCGGACCGATTCGCCGAGCGTGCGCCCGAGACCCTCCGCCATCTCGGCGCCCGTCAGGTGCTCTCCCGCGACACCCACCGTGCGTCCGCCGAATTCTTCATGCTGCTTCAGCAGGCCGTACGCGCACTTGCCGATATCCTCAGCGCCGATGCCCGGGAGCTTCGACTGGCCGATCGGGAGCATGAACGCCAGCGCGCCATCTTGGCCCCGGCGCGGTCCCATGCCGAAGTAGATCAGGTTTTCCCAGTAGAACGACGTGCGATAGAGCGTAACCGGCACGCCCGAGTCGACGAAAAATGCGTCCGACTCGCCCTTGGTATCGAAGTGCGGGACCTTGAAGCGGCCGAGCAGCGTGGGCATGCGCGGATCGGTCAGCGGCACCGAGTCGCGCGTGTCCTCGAGCGTCGACCAGATCGCGTACCCGAGGTTCGTCGCCTTTACCGCATTTGCCTGGGCCCGCGCCTGACGAATCTCGCGGTCAGGGTCGGAGTGTTCCCAGTAATTGGTGACGCAGTACGCCGCCTCGGCGCCGGCGAATGCGCGCTCGAGAGATTGCGGGTCGTCCATGTCGCCGGCGACAACTTCGGCGCCCGCCGCCCGCAGCGCCTGACCCTTGTCGGAATCTGGGTGCCGGGTGACGGCACGTGGTGTCCATTCGCTCGACCGGTCCGCCAGTATCGCGCGCACCAGGCCACCGCCTTGCGCCCCGGTGGCGCCCATGACGGCGATCACTCGTTTCCGTGCCATGCTTTACTCCCGCTAGAATGTTCTCGAAAAGAGTGCAGACCCCGCACGCAGGAGATAGTACGTCGCAACGCCTGCCCCCACCAGCATCAGAAGCAGCGCAATCGCCAGGACCGACACGAAGCGGTGACTCGCGCGCTGGGTCTCGGCCGGATGGAGCGTCTGCCCCTCGAGCAGCGCGATGTTCTTCAGGTTGGCCTTGTATGCCGCGTCGAAGATCACGCCGAGTCCGGGAATCACCCCCGCCAGTGCATCGACGCCGATGTTGAACACCATCCGGAGCAGCGTCGCCTTCGACGCACCCATTCGGGCGGCCTGCAGGACGATCCACCCCGAGAAGCCGACGCCTACGGCATCGCCCAGAAACGGAACGACATCGAGAATGGCATCGGCGCCAAAGCGAATCGGCGTGCCCGGGATGCGAAAACTGTCATCCAGCCAGTGTGCCAGTGTGCGGAGGCGGTCGAGCTCGCGATCCCGCACTACCACGTCATCCGCCATCGTGCACTCCTCTATTGTTGCGGCCGGTATTCGCGGCGCAGAATCGAATAGCCTTCGACGTCCTGGAACTTCCCCCACTTGCGTACGTGCTCGCGCATCGACCCCTCGTGCGTCATCCCGACCTTGAGGAGCACACGCCCGGATGCATCGTTGCCGGAGAGGTGGTGCGCCTCGATCCGATTGAGATCGAGGGTCATGAAGCCATGCCGAATGACCGCCGCCGCGGCTTCCGTCACGTAGCCGTTACCCCAGTGCGGCCGGCCAATCCAGTATCCCAGCTCGCCGCGCGCATG
>JBDTQV010000149.1:0-5487 GCA_039932015.1 Gemmatimonadota bacterium
GACGCCTTCGCGTCCTTTTCCCGATCGATCCGATGGACGACAATTTCGTTCGCGGCGGCCACCGGTATGAGATCAAGGGCCGGGGCGGACGCGAAGCGTTCATGGTCGACGTTTCATCCGGACAGGGCGCGGTCTACGCGGCCGTCTCGCGTGACCCGCTTCGGTTCGATGCCTTCGTACAGAACGACCACTGGGACGTGGGCGCACTGAATCCGTCACAGCTTCGTTCTGATCCGGAGCCCGAGCTCACCGATCTCGTGCAGCGCATGGCGACGAGCCGCTTCGAATACGACATTCTCCGCTACGACGTCTCCTACGGCGAGAGCATTTCGTACTACACCCCCGCCGTAGTCCGGCGCGCATACCATCCGGATCCGTTCTGCGATCGCTACATCTTCACGTATGACTGCGATCCGTACTACTATGGCGGGCGCTCCGGCCTGGGAGTGAGCGTCGTGCTAGGCCGGCCATACCGGAACGTGTATGACCCGTTCTACTACGGGTATGGCTACGGCTACGGATACGATCCGTATTACTACGGCGGCGGCGGTTACTATCGGCCGTACCAGTCGGGCTACTACTATCCGCATTCGAACTATTACTACCCGCAGCCTGCGTACACTGGCCGGCTGTATTCGCCGTATCAGTTCAAGGCGGTGAACCGGACCTGGAGCGGCACCCCCGCGGTCCAGCCGTACCGCGATCGCGCGGGGTCGGTCCAGGCGTCGCCCGCATTCGGAATTCCCGTTCGCCCGGAAGTCACCCGCGCGAACGCGATCACCCCGAGCCGGGACGGATACGACGCCGGCAGTTCGCAGCGCCGGCGCGTGAACGAGGCTCAGCCGGGAGCACAGCCGTCCGCCCCGGTCGCCCGCCCGGAAATCGCACCGTCGCAGCGCCCGGAGGGCCGCCGGTCCGAAGTGCGTGACGAGCAGCGTGCGCGGCAGGATTCGCGGATAGAGCAGGCGCGGCAGCGCGAAGAGCGCGCACGTCCGACGATGGAGTCGGCGCCGCGGGAGCAGACCAAGGGCGAGCCCCGGCTGCAGCCGCGCGAAGCGCCGCGAGAGCAGCCCCGGATGCAGCCGCGCGAAGAGCCGCGGGAGCAGCCCCGGATGCAGCCGCGCGAAGAGCCGCGGGCCCAGCCCCGCGCCGAAGCTCCGCGCTCTGAGCCGCGCTCGGCACCGGCTCCGCGGCAAGGCGGAACCTACAGCCGTCCGGCGGAGGGCGGCGGCCGGCGGCGCTAGACGACTGCAATGGTAGGAAAGAGGCCGGCATGCGAAGTGGCATGCCGGCCTCTTTTTTTGTTCGCGTCGCTTGCTACAGCACGCGTTCCGCGAGATTCTCGACGCTGTGTCGCACCGACAAGCCCGCGTCGCTGACCGCTTCCCGGATCCTTCCTGCCACCTGCCCGGCCACGAACGTCAGGCTCCCGAGCCGCTGTTCCGCTGACTTCACCGTGCGGCGCACGCGCGCCTTGACGCCTTTCGCGCGCCTGTCCGATTTCGCTGGCGTGGAACGCGTGGGTTTCTTCGCCCTGGCCGAGGTCTTCGCCTTGGCCGAGGTCTTCGCCTTGACCGAGGTCTTCGCCTTGACCGAGGTCTTTGCCTTGGCCGATGTCTTTGCCTTGGCCGAGGCCTTCGCCTGTGCGGGCTTCTTTCCCTTCAGCGCTTTCGTTCGTGTTCCCCCCGCCCCGCGCCGGCTGGCCGGCTTCTTCGCCGCGCGGCTCGCGGGTGCCGACTTCCTGCTCTTTTTCCGGACGGCCTTCTTACGAACGGTCTTCTTCACCTTTGCGGTGCCGGCCATGCACACTCCTCGCGCTGCAGGTTCGTCGTGCGTCGTTTGGGAAATCGTACGCCTGCGTCTACCAGATCTGTGCGCGGACGCTGTCGGTCCGGACCATCGGGTCGCCCGGCTGGCAGCCGAACGCCTTGGCGAATTCCGGCATGTTGGGCAGCGGTCCATTCACGCGGAAAGGTGCGGGCGCATGCTCATTAGCCTGCACCTGGGAGCGGATTGCTTCGGGCCCATCAGAAGTTCTCCGGATCGTCAGGATGCCGCATGTCGGTGGGCGTAATCCAGGCCCCACTCGAGGTATTCAGGACTGCGAAGCCCCATCCGCATTGCCTGGGTCACCGCATCCTCCTCTTCCATATGCTGATCGATCATCAGGTACGGGATCATTGCCCCGCCCACCCGGTTGCCGCTGCCGCAATGGAAAAAGATCTGTTGCTCACCGGCCCCGCGCAGAACCGCGAGGATCTTCTCGAGCGTGGAGTCGTTGAGCACGCCGCCGGAAACCGGAATGTTGATGTATTCCAGTCCTGCCGCGCGCGCTTCCGCCGGCTCATCGATGGGGCGCGGTTCCATCGGATCGCGGATGTCGAGCACGATGGCGCCGCCCGCCGCCTTGAGCGCCGCGAGTTGCGCGGCGCTCGGCTGGCCACCGGTAATGATGTTGGGAAGCGCCTGGCACGCGTTGGGTGCGCCGCGCACGGCATCGAACGCAGATTGGGACATTTGGAGCTCCAATATGTGACCTTGGGCAAATAGGTGCGACGTGATCCAGCGAGCGCCGTCTTGCCGGCTAGTGGGCTCTAAACGCAAAAAGCTGTCGCGCCACGGCAAAGCCGACGAAAATCGCGCCGAGTGACAGGAACACGCTGAGGCCCACGTACGCTCCGGCACGCAGCCACTCGCCATGCTCCAGCAGGCGCGCCGTCTCGTAGCTGAACGTTGAGAAGGTGGTATACCCCCCGCAGATGCCGATTGCGAGGAATGCGCGCAGTTCCGGGCTGACGTCCGGCGCCGCGACCGCGTACCACATGACGGCGCCCAGGATGAGCGAACCCGAGACGTTGACCGCGAGTGTTCCCGTCGGGAATGGCGTCACGAATGCGCGCTGCACGATGCCGCCGACTGCGTATCGCGCAGCCCCGCCAAGCGCGCTGCCGAGCGCAACGTACCAGATCATGGCCATGGGCTCTACATTACCACCATCATGCTCAGTCTCGCTATCGCCCAGGCGCGCCCCCGGAAGGGTGCGTACGCGGAGAATCTCCGCCGCCTCGGCGGGATGTTCCGGGAGGCGGCCGGGTGGGACGAACCGCCGGCGCTGATCGTCGCACCGGAGACGGCGCTCACCGGGTACTTTCTCGAGGGGGGCGTCCGCGAGCACGCCATGCCGGCGGAGCAGTTGTTCGACGATCTTGTCCGCGAGCACGCCGCTTCGGGCGCGCCGCCGCTGGAAGTCGCGCTCGGCTTTTACGAACTCCACGAGAACCGCTACTACAATTCCGCTCTCTACGCCGCGCTCGGCGATGCCGATGCCGGTATCCGCCACATCCAT
This sequence comes from Gemmatimonadota bacterium, assembly GCA_039932015.1. Lineage (GTDB taxonomy): Bacteria > Gemmatimonadota > Gemmatimonadetes > Gemmatimonadales > GWC2-71-9 > JAICUF01. The sequence continues at coordinate 3,347 of JBDTQV010000149.1, forward strand.
CGCAAGATTTTCCTGCCGACGTACGGCGTCTTCGACGAGGAGCGCTTCGTCGAGGCGGGCCGCGAGGTCCGCGCGTTCGATACGCGATGGGGTCGCGCCGCGCTGCTCATCTGCGAGGATGCGTGGCACTCGTTCGCGCCGATGCTCGCTGCGATCGACGGGGCGCAGCTCATCATAGTGCCGAGCGCCAGCCCGGCGCGCGGCATTCAGCCGGACGGGGATCCCGACCGCCCGGCGAGCCTCTCACGATGGGAGCGCATCGCGCAGGACATTGCCGGCGAGCATGGCGTCTACGTCGCACTGGCCCAGCTCGTGGGCTTCGAGGGTGGCAAGGCGTTTCCGGGTGGCTCGTTGCTGGCCGGTCCGGCCGGCGACATCGTCGTCCGCGCGCCGGTCTTCGAGGAGGCGCTGGTGCCGGCAACGATGAGCTTCGACGCGATCACGCGCGCTCGGGCGGACACGCCGATGCTCGCCGATCTCGAGATGCGGCTGCCGCACCTGGTGCAGGCATTGACCGAGCTGCGGGCGGAAGGGCGGAACGCAAGCGGATCGAACGGGCGGGCCGGCGAAAGGGCGGGAGGCCGGGCCGAACGGCCGGTGCGGTCGCGCGGTTCCCGCGCCATTACCCCCGCAGGTCCCTCCGCTTCACCTCTCGCGATCGAGGCCGAGCTCACGCGTCGATGGCTCGTCGAATTTCTGCGTGATGAGCTCACGAGGCGGCGCGGGTTCACCAAGGCGATCATCGGATTGTCGGGCGGCGTCGACAGCGCGGTCGCCGCATTCCTGGCGGCCGAGGCGCTCGGACCGGAAAATGTGACCGGGGTGCGGATGCCGTACCGCACGTCGAGTGGTGCCAGTCTCGATGATGCCGAAACGGTCGCTCGGAAGCTCGGTATCGAGCTGCGCACCGTCGACATCAGCGACGCGGTGGATGCGCTCGCGCGGTCGATCGGGGGAGAGAGCACGCCGGGCCGGCTTGGCAACGTGATGGCCCGGATGCGGATGATCACGTTGTTCGACCTGTCGGCGGCGCTCGGCGCTCTGCCGGTCGGCACCGGCAACAAGACCGAGCGGTTGCTCGGGTACTTTACCTGGCACGCCGACGATTCCCCGCCAGTCAATCCACTGGGCGATCTCTTCAAGACGCAGGTGTGGCAGCTGGCCCGGTATCTCGGCGTTCCCGATGAGATCGTCGCCAAGCCGGCGAGTGCCGACCTGATCCGGGGCCAGACTGACGAAGGCGATTTCGGCATCACCTACGCAAAGGCCGACGTCATTCTCCACTGGCTGCTGCTTGGCTACCGACCGGAGGACGTCGTCGCGTTGGGCTTCACCGAGGACGAAGTCACACTCGTGCGGCGGCGGCTCGATTCGACGCATTGGAAGCGCCGGCTGCCGACGGTCGCGATGCTCAGCCAGACGGCCATCGGCGAATATTATCTGCGTCCGGTGGATTACTAACCGCCGGGCCGCTCCAGCCCGCGCCTCGACCCTACTCCTGCCCCGAGCTCCATGGCTGCTCCTGATTCCAGGCCGATGTCGTATTCCCGTGGTGAGATCACGACGTTCGTGATGCCGCACATGCAAAACGTGCTCGGCGATCTCTTTGGCGGACACCTGATGTCGCTGGTGGATCAGGCGGCGGCGGTGGCCGCGATCCGCCATGCCGGCGGGCCGGCGGTCACCGCCAGCATCGACCGCGTGGACTTCCGCGAGCGCATCCGGGTCGGCGCGCTGGTGAGCTGCATCGCGACGGTGGACTTCGTCGGCAACAGCTCCATGGACATCAGCGTCGAAGTGTTCGCCGAAACGGTGAGCACCGGTGAACGCCGCCACACCCACACCGCGCACGTCGTGTTCGTCGCGATAGACGACAATGGCAAGCCGAAGCGGGTGCCGCGCCTGATACCGGAGACGCCCGAGGAGCACGAGCGCTATGCCCGCGCGCAGCGGCATCGCGAGAATGTGAAGTCGTGAACTCCCGGCGCATCGTCGTCGCGCTGAGCGGCGGCGGGGCCAAGGCCGCCGCGCACGTGGGCGCGGTGCGCGCACTGATGGAAGCGGGCCTCGCGCCCACGCGATACGTCGGCACGTCGATGGGCGCGGTGATCGGCGCCGGCTTTGCCGCCGGCCTCGGGCCG
>JBDTQV010000150.1:0-5451 GCA_039932015.1 Gemmatimonadota bacterium
TGCTCGCCCTGCGCCACCCGTGCCGCCCGCTGCACCCGGATGCTCCCGCGCCGCATGTGTGCGACGAGGCTGTACTCGCCGTTGCCGTGGTCGATCACGACATAGTTGCCGAACAGGCTGAGTGGCCTCGCCATGATGACGCTGTCGGGCAGGCTCGTGCGGCCCACGTCCCAGTCGGGTTCGTCGTTGGCCGCCGCGACCACGATTCCTCCGCCCGGCGCGAGGACCGGCGCGTTCCAGCCGTACCAGTCCTCGTTTCGCGCGCCATCGCCGCGAAACATCCGGCCGACGGAGTCGACGATCGAGAGATCGTATGCGTACCGGCCACCGTTCCCCGCGAAACCAAGCCGCTGCAGAATCGGATGGGACAGGGGCCAGCGCCTGTGGTGCGCGTAGAAGTCGTGGCCGTCGAAGACGAGCAGCCGGCCCCGGAGCGGGAGCACGAGGTCGGTGCGATTCGCGTACTCGCGCGGCGTGATCGTGGCGCGGAGGGTATCGGTCGCGGTACCGGCGCTATCGGTGTAAATGAGTTCGTACTCAAGAGTCGCGAGCGGAATGTCGCCGGGCAATGTATGGAAGGGATTGTAGAGTGCAGCGCTTTCGGTCGCGGCGAGTTGCCGTTCCGGTACAGCGGCGATACAGGGGCTGAAGCCGCTACCATCGCAGAACCGCTGATAGACGAGCCCGCCTCGAGCATCGCGCGCCGACAGTCGCACCGCCGCGAGGCGCCGCTCGGACCCCGAACCGTTCGTGATCAGGAAATCGAAGTTGAGGTAGCGCGCGCCGGTCGTGACGGCGCTACGCTCCACCAGGACCGTATCGGGAGCGACGCGAAGCGTCATCCCCGGGGCGACCGTCCGTGGCGAGGCGGCCGTCAACTGCAACAGTGCGAGCATTCCGATCATTCGACGCTCCGCGGATTCCGAGCACGCATCGCCGCCGTGCTTCACTCGGCAATATAGCGCCACGGCTCAGAGGGGCTGTCCCGCCGCCACACCGTGAAAAATGGAAAGGTCTGGTGCTGGCCTGACGCATCAGCCGCATTCACGCGAATGGTGCCGATCGTGACGCCGAGGTCACCACTCGAGGCGACGATCACCCGGTCCGGGCCCCAGGAGACGCTGCTGCCGCCGGACTCGCCGGTCGACACAAGAGCGGCAATCGAGTCGGGGCTGACGGCGAACGTCGCGCGGCGCGCGCCACCCATGTTCACCGCATCGAGACGCCCGTATCGCTGAAACGCAGGGCCGAGTCCGATTGTTTGCGCGTCGCGAGAAAATGCGCGTTCGGCGCTGTCGAGACTCGTACGAAATGCGGCCGTACGCGCCTCATCAGCCGACGGCGCAACGGTATGCCCCGGCAGCGACGCAGGCATCGTTGCGATCGTCGGCGCCGCGGCCGGAGCACGGCCGCGGCGGTAGGCCACGATCCGCCATGCACCGCCGGACTTGACCCAGTACGCCAGGTATTTGAACGGAGTGCTCGCGCCATCCGCGCTGGCCAGCGTCATGTATCCGAACGTGAATCCCTGCTGCCCATCCGCCGAGACGCCCACGCGAATGGGCGTCCAGCTCACGCGGGCACCCGGTGCAGCGGGCGGAGCTCCCAGCGCCTCCAGCACATGATTGCGGCCCTCGACGAACCGGCCGGACACCGGCATGACGGCGTTGTCGGCAAACATTGCCGGAAATGCGGCGTCAGTACCGCGTTGCGCGCTCGCGGCCGCGAACCCGCGATCCGCTGCGAGCAACCCGTCGGCGGCTTTGGCCGCTCCCACCGGCTGTGTGCCGGTGCTGACCGCGGAATGTGCGCACCCACCCAACACTCCGATACAAAACAGTCCAGCAGCGAGACGATCTTTCACCGGGCGACGCATGGGAGGTCTCCGCTTGTTCCAGGGGCGACAGGCGATTGGGTTGGCGAGGTACGGTGACGTGTGCTCGCGCGCTGGCCGCACATCGCAATGCGACGCGAATACAAAACCCCGCCAGTGACTGGCGGGGTCGGAAGGCCACAGCGGCGGGGCCGCCGCTACTTCCGCATCTGCATCGCGTCGCCGGATGATGCCAGAGACGCCGTCGCCATGGTCACGTTGTATTTCTTGCACCAGAGCACGAGGTGCGAGAATCCGGACAGTTTCGTACCCGCCGGAACGTCGAACGTCTGCGCGCCGCTGAACTTCATCAGCTTGCCCAGGTTGACCGACCCGCTCTGCCCGCCCTTCGCTGAGCGGCTGAGCAGCACGTACACATCCGGACCCTTCTCGACCGAGAAGTCGTCTCCTAGCTTGACCTGGGACTTGCCGTCCGTCGTCGTGATCTCGAACGCTCCGCTCGCCTTGTGTCCTCCGGCGCCACCGATCATCCCGTGAGGCGGCATGGCCATTCCGTCTTTGGCCATGGCGTCCTTGCCCATGGAACCGTGCGCCATCATTCCGGTGTCTTTGGCCGTCTTGCGCGAGGATTGGGCGGCGGCAGGCTGGGTGAGAAAGAGCCCGAATGCGAGGGCCGTACTACCGAACAGCAACGCGCGCGCGGAACGTGACATGAGGCCGATCTCCAGAAGGAAGTGAGAGAGAAGTGGAGCAATCACGCCCTTGGAACGATGCGACCGGCCGAGCGGTTCTCTGCAATCGTCGCGGTGACCGGCGGCCGGCCAAACCGGCCCGAGGTTCGCGACGTACTACTCGGTCATGGGTTGGAGCACGATCAGACAGAGGCTAGCCGAGGAGGAACCGTGGTGCGCGCTGGGATTTTGGCCGGATTGGTGATCTCGATGGGCACCGGAGATCTTCTGCAGCTCGAGCACGCCGAGACCGGGCGGGGCTCGCCGCCGGGTTGGCAAGTCCGACCGGTAAAGGGACGCAGCGCTCCTGAATTCGAGATTCGCGGCGACGGGCCCGATCGCGTGCTCCGCATCTCGGGTAGCGGGCAGGCGGCATGGCTGTACCGGGACCTCCGCGAGGCCGGCGTGCCCGCCAGCAATAATCTGCGCTGGTCGTGGCGGGTGCTCAAGGCGCCGCTCTCGTCGGACCTGGCGATCGAGCGCGCGGATGATTCGCCGATCCGGGTGTACGTGGTGTTCGGCAATCCCCGATCGCTATTCGGGGGACCGGGCCGGATCATCTTCTACAGCTTCGGCAACCACGAACCGGACGGCTACGCCGCCTCGAGCCACGTGAGCGGACGGATCCACATCATACGGGTCGATGGCGCCGCCGATCGGGGTGTCTGGCGCGACCACACCGCCGATCTCACAGCAGACTACCGGCGCATCTGGCACCGCGAGCCGCCTCCGATCACAGCCGTCGGACTGATGCAGGATACCGATCAGACCGGCGACCGGGCGGTGGCGGAGGTGCGGGAACTCAGGCTGGACTTTCTGCCGGCGGCGGCAAGGTCGGCGCGCTGATCGACATCGCCCGTAAGCTGTTTCGTTCGCGAAGCGATCGGCCAGAAGTTTCCCAGTATTCTGGCGCGGGCCGGTGGGAAGCTGATCCCGCTGCTCTCGCCGGAGGGACTGAGCCGATGTAACGGCAAGGTCCCGGACCTCCGGGGCCGTCTCCGGCACAACGCGCGGCTCAACGGACTCACCCTGCCCTGATTCCAGCCGGCAAGCTCGACCAGGACGCTCGCCGGCGTCCCAGTCGCCTAGGCGCTAATGCGAAATGCCCCGCTATCTACAAGCAGGGCATAGCGCTACTAAAGAGGCGCCGACCGGAGTCGAACCGGTGATGGAGGTTTTGCAGACCTCTGCCTTACCACTTGGCTACGGCGCCGCGGTGGGGAAACATAGCCGGGCCGCAATGCCCGCGAAATCCTACTTTCCGGCCGGTTCCGGCCGCCGAGTGCCCACCCAATGCACCGCGTACGCGCATGGCCTGTCGGTCCGCATGGCGACGTCCGCGCGTGCATCCAGCTTTCCGCCGCCCACCGTTCCGCGCACCGCCACCGCAACGCTGCCGCCCTCGAGGGCGATCGTCTGCGTGTCGGTGGCAAACCGATCGCCGTCCCGCAGCACGCCATGATAGGTCAGCGGACCGTGCGTTAGCGTGAATGCCGTCTGGCCGGGCCGCTGGATGATCGTCGTCAGCATCGGCGCGACCGTCACGGCGCCGCAATTGTTGTCGCCCAGCGTCACCGCCGTGTCGTACTCGCCGGATATATCCGGGGCTGTGGCCCGCGGAGCCCACGCGCCGTGCAGCACCAACCCTTCGATGTGCGCCGCGTTCCCGACATCGGCCAGCGGATTTCCGGACACCAGCAGCAGGTCGGCCGTCGCGCCGACGTCGACTCGCCCCAGATCCGGTCGCCACAGAAAGTCCGCGGCATCCACCGTCGCCGCGCGCAACGCAGCATACGGTGTAAGGCCGGCTGCGACGAACTCGGCGAGCTCGTCATGCAGCGACGAGCCGGGTGCCACGACGTCGATCCCCGCATCCGTTCCCACAAGAAGGTACGCCCCCGCCGCCCAGAGCGCGCGCACAAATGCGCGGCGATTTGCCACGACCGCATCATGCTCGGCGGCGGGCTGCTGCTCCGCCAGCTTTGCGTAAATCGCGAGCGTCGGGACGTTCCATGTGCCCGCCGCGATGGTTGCCGCGATCAATCCGCCAAAGCGCGTGGTATCGGCATCCGACCAGCCCCAGGTGCCACTCCGCGACGTGCGGCTCACCGCGCGATCGTATCCCGTCAGATGTTCGATCGAGCGCTGGTGCCTGGCGAGCGCATCACGCACGTCGACCCGGAGCGGCACGTGGCCCACGACCGGAATGTTCGCGTCGCGCGCCGCGGCCATGATCGCGCGGTACGCCGGCGGCGTGAGCTGGGTGTAGACCTTGATGAACGGCCAGCCATCGGCCGCCATGCGCCCTACCGCATCACGGGCGCTCGCAGAGTCGAGAACCTGCACCGTGCCCGGCCACTGCGCGGGAGTGCCGTCGAGTCCGGGACTCGCCGAGATGATCGTCGGGCCCCGGGCGGTGCCGGCCGCTACCGCCGCCTGCAACGTGCGCACCGATGGCGTGCCCCACATGTTGCGCACCGTCGTGACGCCCGCGTCGAGGTATCGCGCCATGTCGTCGCGCTGAAACAGATGGACGTGCGCGTCGATCAGTCCGGGCATGAGATAGCGCCCCGCACCCTGCACCACGGTGGCACCAGCTCGCGTGGGTGTGGAGCCGGTCAGCGCGATGGAGACGATCCGCCCCGCGTGAATCACGACCGTCCGATGCGGCAGAACACCGTCACGATCCAGCGGCACCACGTTGACGTCCACGATGGCGATGTCGGCGGGAACCCCGGTTGAGGCCTGACGTGCAGGTAACACGACGGCCACGGCGGCGAGTACAATGGTCGGCACCCAAAATCGCGGCATCGGCAGATTCATCTTCGCTCCGAAATGTCAGTGGTGCGGGCGCTCGGGGCGTCCGGCTCGAGCGTGGAGACGTTC
>JBDTQV010000151.1:0-5442 GCA_039932015.1 Gemmatimonadota bacterium
GACGCCGGTAAACTGCGATGTCGCGATGCCTGTGGCCATGCGGTACGCCCTCGCTCGGGGTGCAGGTTCGGTGCGAAAGATAGGCGGGTCCGGCGCTCCATTCCACCTCGCGCGCGTCGCAGCAGGTGCTTGGCTGGCCCGGTCAGACGCTCTAGCTTACCCCATATGTCATACACCAACGCCCTGCGCGGTGTTCGCCGACTGATTCCGTGCTGAACGACGCGAGGAATCTGCTCGCGGGCACCGTGCTGGAAGCCGATGTGTGCATCGTCGGATCGGGCCCGGCAGGACTCACGATCGCACGCGAGCTGCTCGGCAGCGGGCTCACCACGATCATCGTCGAGAGCGGAAGCCTCGAGCCGGACGACGCGACCCAGGCGCTCGCGGCGGGTGAGACGACCGGCGACCCGTTCAAGGCGCTGGTGGAGACGCGCGCGCGCCAATTCGGCGGGACGGCGAATCTGTGGAATACGCGCTGGGACCCGGAGCTCATCGGCTTTCGCGGCGCGCCGCTCGATCCGCTCGATTTTGCCGCGCGCGACTGGGTCCCGGACAGCGGCTGGCCCTTCGACCGCGAGCACCTCGAGCCATACTACGTACGCGCGCATGCGGCAGCCGAGATGGGCCCGTATGCCTATGACGCCGCGCGGTGGGCCCGCGCCGATGCCGCGCCACTCACGCTGGGCGGCGACTCGTTCGAGACGAGCGTCTGGCTGTTCGGCGCGCAGCGAACGTTCGTGGCCCACCGGCGAGCCGAGCTCGCGGCGGCGCCGGACACGACGATCCTGTTGAACGCAAACGTCGTCGAGCTCGAAACTACCGATGACGCGAACCGCGTGACGGCCGCGAAAATCGTCTGTCTGCCGGACAAGGCGCTCTCGGTGCGCGCACGCACGTTCGTCGTGGCGACGGGTGGTATCGAGAATGCGCGACTGCTGCTGCTCTCGCGCCGGGTGAATCCTGCGGGGCTCGGCAACGAGCACGACGTGGTGGGCCGCTATTTCATGGAGCACCAGCAGGTGCGCGCGGGGCACCTGCTTCCCTCAAATCCGAGCCTGTTCGACCGCATGGCGCTCTACGACGAACGCCACGTGGACGGGGCGCCGGTCATGGGACAGCTGCACCTGACCGACACGGCCATGCGCCGGGAGCGGCTCCTGAACACCGTCGCCGCATTCCTGCCGCTGCACGCGCGATTCCGGAGATTCCGGTGGGACTCGGCCAATGCGCTCTCCGAGCTGGCGAGCAGCCTGAAACGCGGGCGCCTGCCCGAGCGCCCGCTCGCCACGCTCGTGGAAATCGCGCGCGGCGGCGACTTCATCGCCGCACGGCTGGCGCGCCGGCTAAGCGACGGCCGGCTGTTTCGGTACTGGGGAGAGGATGCGCCGACGTTCTGCTCGGGATTCGGCTGGACGTCGCTGCCCGACAAGGCCGCGCGCTTCGGCATACTGGACGTGATCATGCACGCCGAACAGGCGCCGCATCGCGACAACCGGGTCACGCTATCGGCCGCGAGGGATGCACTCGGTCTCCCGCTGCCGCGGCTGCACTGGCAATGGCGTCCGCTCGATGTCGAGTCCGCCAATCGGACGCGGCGCCTGCTCGCGACTGAGCTCGCGCGCGCCCACATCGGGCGCCTCGACATGGGTGATCATCCCGTCGAGCCGGAACTGATTTCGGAAGGCCTGCACCACCACATGGGCACGACGCGCATGCATCGCGATCCCCGGCACGGCGTCGTCGACGAGCAGTGCTCAGTCCACGGCGTCGGCAATCTGTTCATGGCCGGCTGTTCGGTGTTCCCCACCGGCGGATACATCAATCCGACGCTCACCATCATGGCACTGGCGACGCGTCTCGCCGATCGTCTGCGCCAGCGCAGCGCTGCCGCCGCGCCCGCGATCGCTACGCCGAGCTGAGTACCCGCATCTCGTCGTAACAGGCGATGTAGGCGTCGGCCATCGCGTCGAGCGAGTACGGCTCCGCGTCGGCCCGCGCCGCGCGGCCGAGCTCGTCGCGGAGCGGCGGGTTGGCCAACAGCCGGCGGAGCGCAGCCGTCATCGCATGCACATCTCCGACCGGCACGACCGCCGCGTTCCGTCCGTCGACGAGCACTTCATCGTTGCCCGGACAGAGCGTGCTCGCGATCGCCCGCCCCGCCGCCATCGCTTCGATGACGCCCACGCTGAACCCTTCCCGTTCCGTCGGCAGCAGCCACACGTCGGTGGCGGCGAGCCAGTCGGCGACGTCGGCCCGCTGCCCGAGCAGATGCACGCGCGCGCTGAGCCCCGCGGCGGCGGCGGCGGCGCTGACGGCGTCCTCCAGCTCGCCGCTCCCGACGAAAAGCAGCCGCGCATCGGGATACTCGGCCGCAAGCCCGGCGAACGCATGCACCGCATCGACCGGGCGCTTCTGCGAGGCGATGCGCGCAATCACGCTGATGAGCGGAACATCCGGACCCACCCCGAGCTCGGCGCGCGCGCGCGCGGCATTTCCACTCCGCATGCGTTCGAGATCCACGCCATTGGAAATCCGGCCCACCATCGCGTCCGGCAGGCCATAGACGATCTGCAGGCGGCGCGCCCACTCCGCCACGCAGATCACCCGGTGGAAGTGCCGCGGCGCGCTCGCTGCCCAGCGCAGCGCCATCCGCGCGCCAGGTGCCGGCTCCGCGTAAGGGCTGTGCACCGTGGCGAGCGCCGGCGGTGGCTTCAGCAGGTCCATGGCCCGGAGCAGTTGATGGTGTGCGAAATTTTCGCTGAAGTGGTAATGCACGACCGGGGCCCGGAAGCCCCGCACGAAGCGCGCGGCATCGAGCAGTCCGGTGAGCGCGCCGGCCCGCGGGTGGAGCCACGGCGTCCAGTCGGCATGCACGTCGCGCGCACGGCAGCGCTCGACGTATGGGCGTGTCGTTTCAAAATCAGGTACCACGATGCGGGTGCGGAGCCCGCGCGCATCGAGCCGCACCGCGAGCTCGAGCATCAGCCGCGACGCGCCGCCGGTGCCGCCGACCAACCCCGCGAGGAGCACATCCGGCCGCACCGGTCTCATGGCCAGCCCGCATCTGTCGTGGGCGCTTTCGCATGCGCCGTCGCGTGCATCGTCAGGTTTATCGGCATGCGCATCACGCAACATACGCTGAATGCGCGACGATCAGCGAGCCGGATTCCGTGTCGCGAGGATGTGCCGGAGATGCGGCCGCTCGACCAGCAGATGAAAGGCGAGGATTGCGCACTGATCGAACGCCGCGGCACCGAGTCCAATCGAGGAGCCGGCAAGGAGCGCGATTCCGTACGCGTGCGCGTAGCCGACGGTGTACATCGGGTTTCGGAAGTAGCGGTACGGACCTGGCGGATCGGGAAGGCGCGCCGCGCCGGGAGAGAAGAAGTCGTACCAGTAGTATGCCTGCGCGCCGAGCGTACGCGCGGCCCAGAGCTTGATCGATACGCCGACCACGACGAGGAAGACGCCCGCCGTCAGCACAACTGGCGGCTGCGCGAGCGGATTCGAGAACCGGCGCGTCGCGACGCAAAGGAGCGCGAAGCTCACGGCGTCGTTGTTCATCAGGAGGGAGGCGATGCGGCGGAAACGCTGGAACCCGGCTTCGATTCCGGCGACGCGGGTGAAGACCTGGGCCCGCTCCTGCCGCTGGAGCAGCAGGCCGACGCCGCCGGCGTACGCGATTCGGCTGAAGAGATGGTACGCAACGGCGGCCAGGCCCCAGCTGGTCATGCGATGTGGCGCGAGCGGAAGGACCGCTGGTCAGTCAGCATGACGCTCGCCAGCGCGGGGATCAGCGGGGCGCGGCAGTCGCCGGGCCCCGCCGCTGCTTCTGACCGCGCCTACATCCCGGTTACGGGCACGTTGGCCGAACTGACGATCTTCCAGCCGTGCATTCCGCGACGCAGCACCACCAGGTACCGCGAGTTTTCCTCCTTACCATCGGCCTTCATGATATGTGCCGTGCCCATGTCCCATGCCGCGCCGCCGGCGACCTGGACGGTGTCCGACTTGATCTGAATCGATGTCCACGTCGGCGCGAGCGTCTTGAAGCCCTCGGTGATCTCCTTCATCCCGTTCATCGTCGTTCCGTCGCCATTGATGGCCATCGCATTCGGCGCGTACATCGCCGCGAGGGCGGCGGCATCCTGGTGCGAGACAGCATGTGTGTACGCAGCGCGCATCGTCGACAGCTCGGACATCACCGTGCGCAGCGGCATCCGGGGCGCCTCGACGCCCTGCGCGGTGGCGGCGACGGGAGCGAGCACGGCAACGGAGAATACGAGGGCAGACCAGCGGGTCGACTGACGGAGCGGGGACATAGGTGCCTCATGAGTAAGGAAGGGTGATGGGGATTGGCCAGATTACTGCCAAATATCGAAATGCGATAGGCCCCGCCCCGGCGGTAGATTGCAGCATGACCCCAGAAGTCCTCGTCATTCTGCTGTTCGTCGTCGCGACCGCGGTCGCGATCGTGGCGCGCCGCCTGCGGATTCCGTACACCGTGGCGCTCGTCGCCGCCGGACTGCTGCTCGGCGCGCTCCACCTGCTGGACGCCTTCCACCTCACCGAGGCGCTCCTCTTTACCGTCTTTCTGCCGGGCCTCATCTTCGAAGCGGCATTCCACCTCGAGTTCCGCGGCCTGTGGCGCGACCGGATTGCCGTCGGCTCGCTCGCGCTCCCGGGCGTGCTCGGTTCGGTCGGCATCACGGCCGCGCTGCTGGTGGGCACGAGCACGCTCTTCGGCTTTGCCGGACCGTTCACGTGGAGCGCCGCGCTGATCTTCGGCGCACTGATTGCCGCGACCGATCCGATCGCGGTCGTCGCAATCTTTCGTGCCGTGGGAGCGCCGCGGAGGCTGTCCACGCTCATGGAAGCCGAGAGCCTCTTCAACGACGGCACGGCGATCGTCGTCTTTTCGCTCGTGCTCGCGCTCGCCACCGGCCAGGCTCTGGGCACCGGCGAGCTGATTCTGAGCTTTCTGACGGTGGTCGGGATGGGCGCGCTGGTCGGTGGTGTGCTCGGGATTGCGATCGCGCAGGTGATTCAGTGGATCGACGATCCGATGATCGAGATCACGCTCACCACCCTGGCCGCCTACGGCTCATTCATCGTCGCCGAGCAGCTGGGATTTTCCGGCGTGATCGCGACGGTCGTCGCCGGGCTGCTGTGCGGGAATTATACGGCGCGTACGGGCATGTCACCGGCCACGCGACTGGCTGTCGAAAGTTTCTGGGAGTACGTCGCGTTCGCGCTGAATTCGCTCGTCTTTCTCCTGATCGGACTGGAAGTGCGTATAGCCGGCCTGGTGGCCGCCTGGCAGCCGATCGTGATCGCGTATCTCGCCGTGCTCATCGCCCGCGGCGTCGTCACTGGTAGCATCTGGGCGCTCCTGTCGCAGAGCCGCTGGCGATTTCCTGCCCGATGGGCCGCACTGCTCAC
>JBDTQV010000152.1:0-5430 GCA_039932015.1 Gemmatimonadota bacterium
GGTGCTCCATGCCCGGCAGCGCCAGACCGTGCTCGGTCGTGTCCTCGCCACCGAGCTCGACGGCGGCGCCGTCCGGCAGCATCACGCGCTCATGTACGCCGCCGAGCATGACGGTGCGGCCGAGCGGATTGGCGAGTGCCGCGATCAGATAGCCGTGATAGCGGCGGGTCGCCACGCCTGCGACGGTCCCGGACGCGTATCCGCCGAGTCCGTTGGTGACCAGCCATTCGTGTGTGAGCCAGGCGGAGGGTTCCGCGCCTGGCTCGGGAAGTGAAAGTGAGCGCACGATGTGCTCGAGGGGACGTCCGGGCGCGATCGTCATGCGGGAACGCTCAGTGCGACCGTTTCCGATCCCGCGATGACGGCGTCTACGGCGGTACGCCGCGGCGCCCACACCCGGAAGTAGACGCCGTCCGGCTGTACCCCGGCGCCCACCGCTCTCCGTCGGTCGATCGCTGGCGCGGAAACACCGCCGCGCGACCCGGTTCGCGTACTCATCTTTTTATCATAACGACGTTTGCGGAGGACTGGCGGGTGCGATTAGGATGCGCATGCCATGCGCCTCCACCCATTCAAAGCCCTCCGCCCGGACCCCGTCCTCGCCGAGAAGGTCGCCGCCGTTCCGTATGACGTGGTCAACCGCGCGGAAGCCGCGCGCCTGGCTGAGGACAATCCGCACAGCTTCCTGCATGTGGGCCGGTCGGACATCGATCTGCCACCCGAGACCGATCCGCATGACGACCGCATCTACGCCACCGCCCGCGCCGCCCTCGACCGGATGTTGCGCGATGGCACCCTGATACGCGAACGCGAACCGTCGCTCTATATCTATCGGCAGGAGATGGATGGCCGGGTCCAGACCGGCGTCGTCGGGTGCGTGCATATCGACGATTACGAGCAGGACGTGATCCGGAAGCACGAGAAGACGCGCAAGGACAAGGAGGACGACCGCACTCGGCACGTGCTGACGCTCGATGCGAATGCCGAGCCGGTCTTTCTCACCTATCGCGGCACGCCTGACGTGGACCGCCTCGTCGCGCGCGCAACGACGGCACCGCCCCTCTACGATTTCACGGCAAACGATGGCGTGCGCCACACCGTCTGGCGCGTGGCGGACACCCGGCCCTATTGCGATGCCTTTGGCGGCGTGCCGCTCGCCTACGTCGCCGACGGACATCACCGGTCCGCCAGCGCATGGCGTGCCGGCCTCGAGCGGCGCGCGGCCAACGCTCAGCACTTTGGGAACGAAGAGTACAACTGGTTTCTCGCCGTGCTCTTTCCAGCGGAGCAGCTCCGCATACTTCCGTACAATCGTGTGGTGAAGGATCTGCACGGCCAGACACCCGCGGAGGTGCGGGAGCGCCTGCGGCAACTCGGCACCCTCACGCCCACGGAGGATCCGGTGCCGGCGGCCGCGGGAAGTTTCTGCATCTATCTGGACGGAACGTGGTACCGGCTCGACCTGGACGGGTCATTGATCGACGACGGTGATCCGATCGGATCACTCGACGTGAGCCTGCTGCAGGACCGTGTGCTGGGGCCCGTGCTCGGTGTCGGCGACCCTCGCACCGATGATCGGGTGGATTTCATCGGCGGGATCCGCGGCACGGCGGAGCTCGAACGGCGGGTCGATTCCGGAGATGCCGCCGTCGCGTTCTCGATGTATCCGACCACGCTCGGGCAACTGATGTCCGTCTCGGATGCGGGCGCGATCATGCCGCCCAAGAGCACCTGGTTCGAACCGAAGCTGCGCAGTGGATTGTTCGTTCACACCCTGGATTCGCCGGAGCGTGCATGAAGGTTCTGATCGCCGACAAATTCGAGAAGGTTGGGATCGACGGGCTCAAGGAACTCGGCTGTACCGTCGTGAGCCAGCCCGATCTGACGGCCGATGCACTGCCCGATGCACTCCGGAGGGAGGATCCGGCGATTCTCATCGTGCGCAGCACAAAAGTGTCAAAGACGGCGCTCGAGGCGGGGCCGAGTCTCGGGCTCGTCATTCGCGCGGGGGCCGGCATCGACACGATCGACGTCGCGGCGGCGTCCGCGCGCGGTGTGTTCGTATCGAATTGCCCCGGGAAAAACTCGCTCGCGGTGGCGGAGCTCGTGATGGGTCTGCTCCTGAGCTGCGACCGGCGTATTCCGGATCAGGTGGCCGATCTCCGCGCCGGCACGTGGGCCAAGGGTGAATACTCGAAGGCGCGCGGACTTTACGGGCGCACGCTCGGTATCGTGGGGCTGGGGCAGATCGGACGCGAGATCGCGCGCCGCGCGCAGGGCTTCGGCATGCGGGTGGCGGCGTGGTCGCGCAACTTCAATCTCGAGGAGGCACAGCGCCTCGGCATCGAATACTGCGAGACGCCGATTGAGGTCGCGCGGCTCAGTGATGCCGTGTCGATCAACGTCGCCGCAACGGCAGAGACGAAACACCTGGTGAACGCGGAATTCCTTGCGGCGATGCGTCCCGGATCGTATCTGATCAATACGTCGCGTGGATCCGTCGTCGACGAAGCCGCGCTGGCGGCGGCCATTCGCGAGAAGGGGATTCGCGCGGGGCTCGACGTGTTTCAGGACGAGCCGGCGGGATCCGCGGGTACATTCGGCGCGGCGATCGCGAGCGAGCCCGGCGTGTATGGCACGCACCACGTGGGCGCGTCGACGGAGCAGGCGCAGGTGGCCATCGCGCACGAGGTGCTTCGGATCGTCGGTGAATTTTCGCAGACGGGCGGTGTGCCCAACTGCGTCAACCGCCTGGCCAAGAGTGCTGCGTCACACGTGCTCTCGATCCGGCACCTGAATCGGCCCGGCGTGCTCGCGCATGTGTTCAGCGTCCTGGCCGATCACAGCATCAATGTCGAAGAGGTCGAAAACATCATCTATCACGGCGCGCAGGCTACGCTCGCGCGCGTGCACCTCGATCTGGCGCCGGACCAGTCGGCGCTGGATGCGATCCGCGGAGGCAACCCGCACATCATCAGCGTGGAACTCACCGCGCTCGACGGAAGGAAACAGGCATGAGCGACCGCATCTTCAACTTCGGCGCCGGTCCGGGCGTGCTGCCCGAGCCCGTGCTCAAGCAGGCGCAGCAGGATCTTTGGAATATCGCCGGCAGCGGGATCGGCATCATGGAGCACAGCCACCGCGGCAAGGTGTTCGACCGCATCATCAACGAAGCGGAACAGGCGTGCCGCGACCTCGCCGGCATCTCCGACGATTACCACGTGCTGTTTCTTCAGGGCGGCGCGTCGCTGCAGTTCTCGATGGTGCCGATGAATCTGCTGCCGAAGGGCGGAACCGCGGACTATCTGGTGACGGGGGTCTGGTCGCAGAAAGCGGTGAAGGAAGCCAAACTGTTCGGTACGGTGCACGAGGCGGTGAGCAGTGAAGACGCCAACTTCAACTACATCCCGGCGCCGGACGTCATTCGATATTCTGCGTCGCCCGCTTACGTGCACTTCACCACGAACAACACCATCTACGGCACGCAGTGGACCACCGAGCCGGTTCCGCCCGCCGGTGTTCCGCTGGTGGCGGACACGTCGAGCGACATGTTCAGCCGCCCGATCGACGTCTCCAAGTACGGCCTGATCTACGCCGGTGCGCAAAAGAATCTCGGTCCCTCCGGCGTGGTGCTCGTCATCATGCGAGCCGATCTCGTGGACGGCGCGCCCAAAGACCTGCCGACGATGCTGCAGTATCGCACGCAGGCCAAGGAGCACTCGCTCTACAACACGCCGCCTACGTTCGGTGTGTACATGACCGGGCTCGTGTTCAAGTGGATCGCCGAGCAGGGCGGATTGTCGGGCATGGCCGAGCGGAATGCGGAAAAGGCCAAGGTGCTCTACGACTACCTCGATCAGAGCGACTTCTTTCGCGGAACGGCAACGCCGGAGAGCCGCTCGCTCATGAACGTCTGCTTCCGCGGCCCTACCGAAGAGCTCGAAGCGAAATTCATCAGTGAGGCGACGCGCCGTGGCTTCGAGGGATTGAAGGGCCACCGCGCCGCCGGCGGCATGCGCGCGAGCATCTACAATGCCTTTCCCAAGGCGGGATGCGACGCGCTCGTTGCGTTCATGAAAGAATTCGAGCTGGTCAATCGCGCCGCCGCTGTTCCGTGATCCGGCCGGCGGTGCAGCTTCCGGCATGACTACACCCACCACAGACCTCGGGGCATCACCCGTCGTGTCCACCGAATGGCTCGCCCTCCACCTGGGTGAGCCGCGCATTCGGCCGGTGGACGCGTCGTGGTATCTGCCTTCCGCCGAGCGCAATGCGATCGCCGAGTACCGTGGCGCCCACATTCCAGGCGCGGTGTACTTCGATCTCGACGTTGCGAGCGACCGATCGAGCCCGCTTCCCCACACGATGCCCGGCGCCGCCGAGTTCGCCGCCTATGCCGGCTCGCTCGGCATCGGTGACGATGATGCGGTGATCATTTATGACGGGTCCGGTGTGAATCTGAGTGCGCCGCGCGTGTGGTGGATGTTCCGGGCATTCGGACACCGGCGTACCGCAGTGCTCGACGGCGGGATCGGGAAGTGGCGGGCGGAGGGGCGGCGGGTCGAAGGCGGAAGCGTGAGCTTGCCGCCGGCGCCGTTCACGGCCACGCTCGACGGGTCTCGCCTGCGGGATGCGGCTGGCATACTCGCGGCGGCCACCTCTGGAGCGGAACAGATCGTCGACGCGCGAAGCGCCGGGCGATTCGCCGGCACCGAAACCGAGCCGCGCCCGGGCCTCCGCGGCGGCCACATTCCCCGCAGTCGAAATGTGCCGTTTGCGTCGCTCGTCCGTGTGGACGGCACGCTGCTGCCGCCGGACCTTCTGCGCGCGCGCTTCACCGAAGCCGGGATTGCCCTCGACCGTCCCGTCGTCGCGAGCTGCGGTTCCGGAGTCACCGCGTGCGCACTGGTGCTCGCACTCGACCTTCTCGGTCAACACGACGCTTCCGTGTACGACGGGTCATGGACCGAGTGGGGTGGGCGTGCCGAACTGCCGGTCGAATCCGGCGCCGCTCCGGCTGGCTCGAGCTCAATCCCCGCGTAGCGTCGTCGCCGGGTCGACTCGGCTCGCCTGTGCAGCGGGCACCCATGTCGCGATCACACCGACGACCGCCAGCAGCAGCGGCACCGCGACGAATGTGGCGGGATCCGCAGTTGCAATTTGATAAAGCAGCGCCTGCAGCACACGTGTCGTTCCCGCGGCCACGGCGAGGCCACCGGCCAAGCCGATGCCGATGAGACGAAGTCCGTGCCGCACCACGATCCAGCGCACCTCGCTCGGCTGCGCTCCGAGCGCCATGCGGATACCCATCTCACGCGATCGACGCTGCGCCAGCTGTGCCATCACACCATAGACGCCGACCACCGCGAGGATCGCTCCGACTACGGCGAAGAGCAGCATCAGCGCGGTCAGGAAACGGTCGCGCGCCGC
>JBDTQV010000153.1:0-5417 GCA_039932015.1 Gemmatimonadota bacterium
ATCCCCCGCGGCTGCGTGCTGCTGCTCGCGACCGACGGCCTCACGAAGCACGTCAGCAATGCGGAAATCCAGCAGGAAATCGAATCGATGAGCTCCTCGGAGCAGCTCTGCCGCTCGCTGCTCGAACTGGCGCTCGAACGCGGCGGCACCGACAATATCACGCTGATTGCGGCGCGAGCGCTGGTTCCGGATACTGCCAGCTAGAGCCCGAGCCAGTAGTTCACCTTCACCAGGAAAATATTTTCGGCCGGACCGCTGAATACCGCACCGGCATCCCGTCCGACGTTGATGTCTCCCGCCGTCAGCGCGTCGTTCCGCGATTGCGTCCAGACCAGAAAGAGCGTCGAGCCCGGGCGATACTCCCAGCGCAGCACCGCGTTGCCGCGGAGCGATCGTACGGTGAAGCTCGGATCGGCAAAGCTGAACGATGCAGCCGGGCCACCGGCATCGGGGTCGACGGTGAACTGCGTCGCGGACGACCCGGTCCCTGCCACCGAGGAGATCGCGCCGACATCGCGACCATACACCAGTTTCGCCAGCTCGCGCGGCGCCGCGAATTCCTTGTAGTCGCGATAGGCGCCGCTGGAGATGAACGGCTGCGCGAAGAGCTCGAGCGTGAGATTCGGGGTGAATGTAACGTTAAGCCGCGTATCCATTGCGAGCGTCCGCTGCTGCACCGTCGCAAACAGATAGCGCTTCCCGAAGAAGGTCGTTGCGGTCGCGTCGTCAAAGGCGCGAACGTACTGCGCCGGGGTGTCGTCGTGGTTATACGACGGCCCGATGCTGAGCGACAAATTCGAGAGCGGCCGCCACTGCAGTGTCGTCGACATCGACCAGCTGTGCGTCCCCTCGCGCCCAACGCCGTAGCTGCCCTGCATCTCGCCAACCACGCTCTTCCGCGAGTCGGTCGAAAGACTCGACTGTACGTAATCGACGCCCTGCTGCTTCACCACGGGACCGCCGCGGAGACGGGTGTCGTCCAGATTGGTCCAACGATGGAACCAGAAGCTGCTGCTCCGCCAGTAATTCCGCGCCTCTGCTGAGCCGTAAAGCTGCACCTGACGGTCGGTGCGGTCGCCGTCGTAGTTGAATTGTTGCTGGCCGCCGGCGATGAAGGAGAGGGAACGGTAGAAGCTGCCCGGCTCGGTATACTGCCGCAGCACGTTGGCATTCATGTACACATAACCGGCGCGCGTGAGAAAGCCGATATCGTTGTTCTCGAATCCGGGTGAGCGGATATTGGTCGCCGCTTCCCACAGCCAGTTGCCGGTCTGCTTGCCGAATCTTACGTACGCCGCATAGCCGCGCAGCGCCGTCAGCGTCGGATCGTACGCGTCACTGAAGAGGCCGCTGGAAATAGCGCGCACTGGAACGCTGAATCCGGTCGATCGCCGCCGGCGATCCGCTCACCTGACTGGTCGCGATCTGCGCCATCAGTCGGTAGTCGCGCCGCCCGAAGTACCAGTCGGTCGAGAGGCCCGCCTGTTCCGAGTGGCTGGTGAGACTCCGCGAGAGCAGAGGATCGCTCACGTCGCGGATGACAGAGGTGGCCATTCCGCGAATCACGGTACTGCCGCCGCGCAAATCCCGGGCAAAGCGCGCGACGAAATAGTTCGTGAGCGGTTCGACCGCGACCTTGCTGCGCGTGCCGTCGGACTGCGCGACGGTCGCTCGCTCGCGGCCGGTCAGCGCATTCAGCACGCCGATCGACCAGCCGGACGGCGTACGCCCCGTGAGCTTGGCGGCACCCAGGATCGCCGTATTGTCCGGCACGTCCGCGTACGGCCCCGCATCGAACGCGTTGCCCGCCGCCTGCGGACTTCGGCCGATGCGCCGGGAGTAGAAGAGCGACAGGCTGGACACGTTCGAGCAGAAGAAGCAGTTGAGACCGCCAAACGAGAACAGGCCAGAGCCCTCGACGAAGAACGGCCGCCGCTCTTCGAAGAAGGTCTCGAAGGCGCTCAGGTTGACCACCGCCGGATCCACCTCCACTTGGCCAAAGTCCGGATTCACCGTTGCGGACAGCGTGAGCGAGGACGTAAGCAGCACCTTCGCGTCCACCCCCACACGGCCATCGAGTTTGTGCGGATCGTCGAATGGATCGAGCGCATCGCCGCGCGGCCGATTCGCTGATCGCCCGACGACGTACGGCAGGATCTCCGCTCGCGCCGGTGCCGCCGCGATCGCCATGCCGGTCAGATGGCCAAAGCGCTGCGGCCCCCCGCTCTCGTTGCGTCGCCAGAACGACCATTGGGAGAGTTCGTTGAGGCGATTTTCCTGCCGCGATATCTGCAGGCCCCAGGTCTGGTCTGGCCCGCGCGGATACCGCAGTTGGGAAAAGGGAATCCGGAGCTCAGCCGTCCAGCCCAGCGAATCGATGCGCGCTTTCGTCTCCCAAACCGGATCCCAGGTTTCGTCCGGATTCGCCCCGCCGGGCCCGTAGGAATCAGTTCGCACGCCCGACGGATTCACCTGGAACACCGTGCGGCCCAGGTGATCGTGGTACGTGTCAAAGATGATCTCGAGGTAGTCCGCATCCGCTTCCGCATCGCGACGAACCAGCCGCGTCCGCACCCCGCGTGCACCGAGCGAATCGTACATGCGAGCACCGATGTAGAGCGCCTGGTCATCGTACGCAAAGCGAACCTCGGTGCGCTGCGTGGCCCGGTCGCCCTGTTGCGGCTCGCTCTGCACGAAATCCGTCGCGGCACCTGCCGTGCGCCAGACCGGTTCGTCGAGCACACCGTCGAGCGAGATCGGCTCGGCCATTCGGACGGCACCGACTTCGGGCGCCGGAACCGGATGAATTGCTGTCTGCTGAGCGCGCGTAGAAGTAGACAGCGCCGCGGTGAGTACCGCGGCGAGTACGAGCCGACGCATGGGCATTTCCCGAGAGATGTTGCTTCTAGGACGGAAGCCGGCGGCGAAAGGTTTCAACCCGCGATATTCTTCAGCACCAACCGCAACAGGAGCTGTCGTGACCGAACCGAATCTGAACGACCTCGGCTTCGGCCAGGTCGCCGCGCAGCAGGTGCATGGCCGCTTCCTGCTGAAGGACGGCTCGCCCAACAGCCGAAAATACGGGCTGGGCTCGCGGCGGTGGGCCCGCTTTTACCGGCGTGCACTCGACATGCACTGGCCGCCCTTTCTGCTTTGGCTGCTCGGCCTCGAGCTGCTGGCCAACGGGATCTTCGCGCTGGCATACCTGGCACTCGGTCCGGCCGCGATCGATGGCGCCGCCGCAATGGGGCTCGCCGACCCATTCCTGCGCGCGTTCGGGTTCAGCGTGGGCGTATTCACGACCGTCGGCACCGGCCCCATGCACGCCGTCGGCTCGACCGCGAACTGGCTCGTCGTCCTGGAGTCGTTCGCGGGCCCGCTCTACCTGGTTGCCGGTGGAGGTCTCATGATCGCGCGGCTGATGCGCCCGCGCAGCCGCGTGCGCTTCAGCCACCTCGGCGCCATTGCGCCGTATCGCGGTGGCCGCGGATTCATGTTCCGGCTGATCAACGCGGGGCTCAGCGAGATGAGCGAGACCGGTGTCGAGGTCAATCTCGCGTGGTACGAAGATGTCGGCGGGCGCCGCGAGCGGCGCTTTCACAAGCTCGCGCTGGAGCGCGACGTTGTCGAGTTCTTCACGCTGCACTGGACGGTGGTGCACCCGATCGACGCGGCCAGTCCGCTTCGCGGCGTCACGCCGGAACAGCTGCGCGACGCGGCGGCGGAATTCCTCGTCGTGGCCACCGGGCTCGATGACACGTTTGCTGCCCGCGTGTCGGCGCGCACGTCCTATTCCTGGGACGAGGTGCGCTGGGACGTGTCGTTCGCCAGCATGTTCGTCGCGTCGGTCGACGATACGCTCACGATCGACGTCGACCGGCTCGACCGTTTGGATCGCCTGCCACAGGGTGCGACGTCGCTTCCCTTGCCGCCGGAAGTGCCCGCCGGCGTCTAGCTCCGCCCAGCGCCGATCCGGAGCGCCTCGAGGTCGAGCTCCTGCTCGAGATCGGCCAGCACGTCGTCCGAGATCGCGTTCTCGTTCCGGAGGCGCACCAGCTCCCGTCGCTCGGCGCTCAGGACCTCGCGCCTGAGCCGGCACTCTGCATCGTACTGCCCCCCCACTCCGTCGCGATGGCGTTGCAGCCGGTCGCGCAGCTCGTTTCGCAACCGCTCCACGTCGGCCGCGGCCGCCCACGGCTCACCCGAGAGGTCATCCAGAATTTCGAGCCCGTGGCGGAGCGCCTCGCCGCGGGCAAACCGCTCCTCGCGCTCGAGCGCGGTGTCCGGCGGAAATCGCAAACGGCGAATCAACGGCGCGAGCGTGAGTCCCTGCAGCACGAGGGTCACGACAATCACGCACAG
This sequence comes from Gemmatimonadota bacterium, assembly GCA_039932015.1. Taxonomy (GTDB): domain Bacteria; phylum Gemmatimonadota; class Gemmatimonadetes; order Gemmatimonadales; family GWC2-71-9; genus JAICUF01. Next base: position 4,363 of record JBDTQV010000153.1, read on the forward strand.
GGTGATCAGGATGATCTCGGACCGGTAGGGAAATGGCGCGCCGTTCGCGAGCGCTACCGGCAGGCCGAGTGCGGCGGCGAGTGACACGATGCCGCGCATGCTGGTCCAGCCGACGAGAAACATGCCGCGCGCCGGCGGCAGCTTGTCGCGTTCCCCGCGTCCGAATATCCATCGCGGCACCGCGAGCGACGCCGGCACCCACACCAGCCGGACGGCGATCGCTACGCCGCTGATCGCGAACCCCGCCGCGACGACCCGGGCCAGTGTGCCGGCCGGGACCATCTCCATGAGTCGTCCGAACTGCACGCCAAGCAGAATGAAGATCGCTGCGTTGAGAAGGAACGTGAACAACTCCCAGACGGCCTGGGACTGGATGCGCGTCGTGGGCGCCACCGCGGTCGAGAAGTGCTGGCGCATGTACAGTCCGCCCGACACGCACGCGAGCACCGACGAGACATGTAGCGACTCTCCCGCCACCCACGCGACATACGGGCCGATCAGCCCGATCAGCACTTCCGCGACCGGGTCTCGTGTCAGCAGTATCGTCCGGACGACGAGCCACCCAACGAACAATCCGATGAGCGTGCCGATGCCCGCGTCCACGAAGAAGCGCACCACCGCCTCACCCGGGCTGAAGAATCCCGTCACCGCGGCGGCGATCGCCGTACGATAGAGCACCAGCGCCGACGCGTCGTTGACGAGGCTCTCGCCGGCGAGCACCGAGATCACTCGGCGCGGCACCGGCAACCGCCTGATGATCGCCTCCGCCGCGATCGCATCCGGCGGCGATACGATGGCGCCGAGTGCAATGGCCACCGCCCACGGCATGCCGGGCATCAGCGCCCGTGCGGCGAATGCGACTGCCACGGTCGTCACCAGCACCAGTCCGACCGACAGCAGTGCGATCGGCTCGAGGTTGGCTCTGAAGTCGCGGAATGACGTACCGTATGCTGCGGACCAGAGAATTGGCGGGAGGAATACCAGGAAGACGAGCTCGGGCTCGAGCGGTGGCAGCGCTGCGCCCGGCACCAGGCCGATGACGAGACCGGCGGCGA
>JBDTQV010000154.1:0-5383 GCA_039932015.1 Gemmatimonadota bacterium
GGTGGAACGACTTCGGGTCGTTGAAGATGCGCAGCTTGACCATGCTGCCCTGCGGCACGTGCCAGTCGATCGCGTCGTTCTCCCGCCCGGTCGCCGCGTCGCGGAGCACCCAATGCACCTGCTTGCCGGTCGAGAGCCAGTTCATGTCCGGCATGCCGTCCACCCATTCGACGGGCGCGAAGTAGGCGGTGTCGACGTTCATGAACTGCACCGTCGCCAGCGGCAGCGCCTCGGTATGGAGCGTGAGGACGAGGCTCAGGTCCGGCGCGCGCGCGAAGGCGCCGCGGAAGCGGTCGATCTCGCGCGTGACGGCCATGTTGTCGCGAAGCTGCGCGAACGCGGGGCCGTGGTCCGCCGAGGCCGCTGCCGAGTCCACCGTCACGACGCCAAGGGTATCGACCTCGGGCTCGAACTCGCCGCGGAAGTGATTGATCGCCTGAATCGCATTGACCAGCGCGTACGTTCCCGGCCGCTCGAAGCGCACCTCGGCGATGTAGCGCTCGGCCGGCGCAAGCACGATGCTGCCAACGCGCACCTCGTGCTCGAACCGGCTCACATCGGACGCCAGCAGCTTGATGGGGGCGCCGCTGAACGAAAGGTTCCACGTGCGCGAGCTCGCCGCATTGGTCAGGTAAAACCGTACCACGTCGCCGCGGCGCACGTGCAGCGCATACGACGGCTCCCCGTTCACCAGCGGTACATTGCCCACCCGCCCCATGAGCGCGAAATCAGGTGACTCGCCGCCGAACGGTATGAGCGTATCCGCCTGCATCAGCAGGTCGCTGAAAACGAGCGCTTGCTCCTGGTTGGCGGGCGAGTAGTAGTCCGGATCGGGGGAGTCGACCAGCATGTTGCCGAACAGGCCCATTGCCTGTTCGACATCTTCGCGCACATGCGGGTGGTACCAGTACACGCCCGCATCCGGAAATCGCACCGTGTACGTAAAGTCGCCGCCGGCGGCGACCGGCTCCTGGGTCAGCCCGGGCGTACCGTCCGACCGGTTGTCGAGCCGCACACCGTGCCAGTGCACGCTGCTCGGCAGATCGATGCGATTGTGGAAACGAACGGTGATGCTCGCATGCTGCGGCACGCGGATCAGTGGCCCCGGTACCTGGCCGTTGAACGCGTACATGGTAAAGGCGTGCCCGCGGATGGTGCGGCGAACGAGTGAGGCGGTGAGGTCGAGCGTGTCACCGTTCCGGAGCGGCGTGATCGTGGCGCGCTTTGCCTCAGTGAGCGTCGCGGGATCGACGCCGTGTCCGGGAACGAACGGAGCCACGTCCGGCCGCAGCCCCACAAGTCCGGGCATCATCACCATGCCGGCCGGCATCGGAATCGGCATGCCGGCGTCGTGCTGCATGCCCGGCATGCTGTTCATGTCGTGTGCCGGCTGCTGCGCACGGAGCGGCGCGGCGAAGGCACCGCCGGTCAACATGAACGCGGTGATCCGCGCGGCGCGCCTCACTGCGGGATTCCGCGAAACAGTGGATGTGTCAGGAACGACTGCAGCCATCCGCTCGGCGACGTGCCGTGCAGAACGGTCGGCCCGGTGTGCGTCGCGACCGACGAGTCGCGCTCCCCAGTGATGACGAGCAGGAACTTGTTCATCGCAACCGGCCCCACAACCGACGTGCCTTCACGCACGACGCCGAGTCGAACCCACTCGCCGAGATCGGGCGAGGTCGCCCACGCGATGAACGCGGGGAATCGCGGAAGGTGCGATGCCGTGATGCGGATCTGGTACACGGCGCGACCATCGTCGGTGACGCCAATGCCGAACGGAGATTCCGGCGCGAAGAGACGGGCCGTCCCCGCGGCGCCTGCAGCCACGGGGGAAGGGAGCAGATCGATATCGTACGGTCCGGCCCCCTGCATGACCACGAACCCTGCGGCGAGCGCGGCGAACCGCGCCCGGAGCGCGCTCACCGTCCGCCGGTTGCTGCCGCGGCAGCGGGTCCGCGGTCGTAGTCCTGTACGCTCGAGATGTTCGGCGTGCCGTGCCACCCGGTGAACCCGTCGAGCTTGAACAACCAGAGGCCGGTCCGCATGTCCGAGAGCACGATCAGCCCGTCGCGATTCCGGACGTCCACGCCGAATGCGCCCTGCTCGACGCTGTTGCTGCTCTGCCACCCCTTGTTGGGATTGCCGCCGAATCCGTGTTCGTGCTGGCATTCGCAGGTGTAAAACCAGCCGTCCGTCTTCGGGTTCTTCGGATCCTTCAAATCGAAGATCTGAAGGCCGTCCTCATATGCGGACACGAACACGTATGGCCACCGCACTTCGTGATTGTGCGACAGGTCGCGCCAGTCGGCGGTCCAGGCGCTGATCGGCAGGTCGAGATTCTTGGTGGAGTCGTGCTGCCCCGCCGAAAGATCCCAGATACGGAGCGGCGTGTACTGATACTCCGTCTCGGTGACCGCGTAGCGGCCGTCCGGCGACGGTGTAAACGTGTGCGCGATATCGTAGCCGAGGCCGGTGATCGTGAACAATTGCCTGGGAGACTCGGGCCGCGTCACATCCCACACCGAGTAGCCGCCGAGCCCGGCGCCGTAAAACTTGTCGGTCCTGGTCGCGGCGTCGTATCCCACGTAGAAGTCGTGGTAGCCGCCCGCGCCGATCTGGCGAAAAGGCGTGGGGTTCGGAACCGACCCCACCAGCCAGCCAGCGGTGTCTGGTGAGCTCACGACTTTCCCGAGATCGTAGACGACAGCCTTGGTCTCACCCACCGTCGCGAACAGCAACACGCGCCCGTCGGAATGTTTGTAGGCGAAGATGTTGTGGAAGCCGCCCGGCGACGAGGGATACCGAATCCGCGCGACGACCTTCACCTTGCTCGAGTCAGGCAGTCCGGTGACATCGAACACGACGGCGCCAAGGTCGGTGTCGGGGCCGCCCTGCATGAACTGATACGACTGCACGTAGTAGTACTTCCCGTTTGTCTTGAAATATTTGCCGTCCATGGCGCCGATGCCCCGATGCAGCTCAGGGTTCTCGATGGTCCAGTCGAAAACCTTCCGCGGATGCGCGACGTCACGCACGTCGTAGATCTGCGCGTCGAAGTTGACGAAGCCCGAGACGTACACGTAGGGGCGGTCGACGTCCTGCTCCATCTCGATGTCGGCGGCCTTCCACGCGCCCGGATGCGTCACCACATGGCTCAGCATGTGGACCGATTTGCTGCCCCCATGTTTCTGGTCGAACGGCCGGACGGCGACGCCGGGGTCCTGTGCGCGAGCGGTGAGCGGGATCGAGCAGAGCGCGAGCACGGCGAGGGCGCGGTACATCAGTTCTCCTGGGCGGGGGTTGAGCAAGATAGTGCCGCGGCGCGCAAAACGGCGGCGATCAGCGCGTTCGTTTGCGCGCTTCGCGCGCGACGTCCTCGAGCGCCAGCCGGTCGAACGGATTGAGGTCGCTGCGTTCGACCGCAAAAAGTACGGCATCCACCTGGCGCGCGAGTGCCGTCCGCGCGGTGGGTGAGACGAGCGCGGCGAGCTCGGTGCACGTTGTGAGCAGCTTGCCGGCGATCACCGGGTTCTCGACGCCATAGTGCCGGATCTGATCGAAGGCGAGTGCCGTGGCGTCGGCAAAGTTCGTGTCGCGGACGATCACCCGGAGCCGCCCGTCGCGATCCACGCGCGCGTCCGACGGGAGCCGGCGCCGCCCGCGCGCCGCCAGAATCTCGGACAGTCGGTCGATACACAGCATTGCCGTCGTCGGATCGTTCACGCCGGGCGACAAGGCGCGAACCGCGATGTCGGCGATCTCGACGATGCCGTATCCCACGTCCTGCTCCGGCGTGCGTTCGGGGCCGAGCACGAGGGTCTGGCGCACCGCCTTGCAGAGCTCATCGTCGGCACGCGCACCGGGCCAGATGGTTGCGACCGGGCGCCCGGCCAGCACAAAGGCGCCCATCGAGACATCGAGGCGAACGACGATGTCGTGTTCGGTGGCCAGCGCAAGCAATCCGTCGCCCGAGACGGCTTGCAGATATCCCGACTCGCTCGCGTGCACCGCCGCGCCGGCACCATCCGGCTCGGCGACCGCCACCGCTTCTTCATCTCCGGCGCCGATCTCGTCCGGGAATGCGCGAGAGACCTGCGCCAGCGTCTGCCGCGTCTCCCGATCGAGAATGACCGACGCCTGGACCGATCGCGCGGCGTGATCGATGAAGAAGATCAGCGCGGCGATGCTGATCAGCAGGAGGAGCACGGCAACCGACACCGCCACGTGAGGAACGAAGTCGTCGTTACCTGCGTCCGAGCCCGCGCGAATGGTCCGCAGAACCAGGAGTGTGTACGTGAACGTGCCGATGAATACGCCGAGCACCATCTGGTTGGCGCGATCGGCGACGAAGCTTCGGAGGAGCCGTGGAGTGAACTGGCTGCTCGCGAGCTGCAGCGCAACGATGGTGACCGAGAAGACGACGCCAGTGACCGTGATGAGGCTGCCCGCGATCGTGCTGAGCACACCGCGCGCGCCCTCGGCGCCGCCACCGAACAGCCACACGCGGACGAGGGCGCTGTCTGCGGCTGGAGTGGGCACACGCACCAGCACGCCGGCGAGCAGCGAGGCGGCCACCGCGGACAGACCTGGAATAAACCAGAGACTGTCGCGGATGGATGCCCACACCAGCTGCAATCGCCCCGCGATGCGCGCGCTCGCGTTGCTCACCATCTTGACTGCGCAGTATGAATCAAATCCTCGCCTGTCGTAGTACTCGCATAGTTTCGCTTGCGCGCTCGCGACCCCGAGCGCGCGCTGGGGGCCGCGCAGGAATTCGATCGCGATTGCCCGCACGGCCGACACGATCGGGCCGACATCTGGCATGCGGGTAATAGCGGATGGGCCCTCGAGTCGGCTTGCATGATGCAGGGTGCGGTGCGCGGAAATCGTGAGCGGTGACGCGTGTCACCGGGGCGTGCCTATTCGCGTATATTGACTTACTACTTTCTCGAACCCGGAAAGATTACGAAAGCTTTCGGTGCGTTCCCATCTGCGGTTCCGCCACTCCGCTACCGCAACCTCCGAGTCGCTTGCTTCAGCCTGCCATTTGCGCTTCTGCCGGTATGGGGCTCGTCCGCGTCGCGCGTGGTCGCGCCGCCGCGCTCGGTGTGCCGAGTCGTCAGCATTTCTGATGGCGACACCTTCCGCGCGCGCTGTCCCGACGAGATACGCGTCCGGCTCCTCCTCATTGACGCGCCGGAGCGAAACCAGCGGCCATTCGGACGCGCAGCGGCAATGCAGCTGGAGCAGCTATTGCCGCGGGGTAGCCGAGTCAGCCTCGAGCTCGACGTGCGCGCCGTCGATCAGTATGGGCGCACGCTTGCCTACGTGTTCTCGGACGATGGGCGCATGATCAATGAGGAAATGGTGCGATCGGGGT